>JAITOM010000280.1 GCA_031289975.1 Methanobrevibacter sp.
CACTACTAAAATTACCACCAGTATAATTAGTATTAGGAGTTGTAGGAGTTGTAGAACCACTACTAAAATTACCACCAGTATAATTAGTATTAGGAGTTGTAGGAGTTGTAGAACCACTAGTGAAACCACTACCAGTACTATTAATATTTTTACTTACATCATTAGTACCACTAACAAAATTACTACCACCTTGAAAACTTGTTTCATCAGGATCATAAGTAGTAATAGGATTATATGATGATGAATCATACTCAGAACTATATGGTGGTGATGAAACATATTCATAGGGATTTAAAATTGTATTTGTAGATTCATTTATATATGGAGTATTTTCGTATGTAGTTTCATTATTATAAGAAGGATTATTAGTATAGGAAGGAGATGCAACATCATCAATACAGAAAACTGATGCTGGAACTAAACTACCTATTAAAAGAAAAATAATAAAAATAGCTTTTAATTTTCCAACTTCCATATACATACTCCCCCCATTATACTTTTAATTTTTAATATATAATATTAATACATTAATTAGTGAATGAACCACCAATAATATTCATTTGATAATGATATAAACCACCAAGAACACTATTATCCCTACTAGTATAAAACTCTAAATTAGTAGGTAAACCACCATTAACCGAATCAAAATCAGCAAAATTCACAAAAATATATCTTTGACTACCAGCACTATTTTTACCAGGAGCAATTTCAGTAAAAGGATTACCATTCGATCTATCCCAAACACCACTATTATATACAATAAGTATATATCGAGTATCACCAGGAACAAGCAACCTCAAATTATTAACACCACCACTTGGAGTATTATCCTTCATATTAATTTCACTTGTTGTATAATCACCATTTTTATCATAAAATACAACAGTAAAAGATAAATAATCATCCCCACCATAATCCCCACCATAATAAAAACTGTTATTATAATTACTATAAAAATAACCAGTATCAGCTCTATAAGTAGCAAAATCATAATTAAGTTCAGTCATAGGTTTCTGAGCATCAGCCGTAACACTATAACTTAAATAATGATCAACACCAGCAGCTGAAACACTACTTAATAAAGTAGCAGCTACTACACTTAACAATAATAAATATATAATTCTTTTAAATAAACTAAATATTTTATAATTCATTTTTCTTTACCTCTTATTTTTTAAATTAAATAAAATAATGGGTTCTTATTTTAAAATCCGGGCATTTTAGGAATAATAATTAGCCAGTTAGTAGCACTTGCTGATTCAATATTATTGTCCCCAGCATAAGTAGCAGTTAAGTTATATGAACCATAAGTATTGTAATTAACAACAATATTACCATTACTATCAGTAGTTAAATTTCCTTTATATGCAATATTAACAGATTTATTTGCTAAAGGAGCCTTATTCTCATCAACTAATTGATAAGTAACAGTATGATTGAAAGGAGCACTAATAGAATAAAGACCAGCATTAAAAATATTTAATTTAGAGTCAATCTCTTTCCTATTATTAAAAAATACATCCGAAGATTTAGATTTATAACCACCATTATACTTAGCATCATTATCATTACTATAATTATTAGTACCGAATATATTATATTTACCACCATTATAACCAAAACTTCCAGCAATAAAACCAGTAGCAGCTAAATTATCATGGAACCTGTTATTGGTTAAAGTAAATTCATAATTATTAGTACCTCTACCAGTACTGAAGAAAACACCACCACAATCATAAATAGGACTACTAGTATCACCATTAACATTAATATGGTTTTCACGGAAAGTATTATTATCGGCATTAACAGTATACCTCTCACTACCAGTAGCATAAAGGAAACCACCAGCTATATCAGCACCATTATTAAAAATATAAGAGTTACTAATATCTAAGTTAGTGGTTAAATCGTTATTATTAAAGTAAATAACTCCACCTGAAGGACCATTATTATTTGTAAAGAATGTTCTACTAATACTTATATTAGAATCAATAGTATTAATACAAGAACCACCTTCATATAAATATCGTTCATAATTAACACTATTCTTATTGAAAATAGAACCAGATATAACTAAATTACTACCTTTAAGTAAGTAAATAGTAGACCTAACATTATTATTTAAAAAAGATGAATTTTCAATATTAACATGGCTATTAGCACTACCATAAATACTAGTTTTACCATTAGTAAAGAAACAATTAGTAAAGTTAACATTAGAATAAGAGTTAAGATTTACTGCTGCTTTATCAAAATTATTGAAATTCAAATTAACAAAATTAACAGCCTTTGAAGTTTCAATACTGAAACTACTGACTGAAGGATTATTACCTACAAAATAACCTGTAGGACTTTCTTTAATTGTTATTGCTTTATTAATAACTATTTTATTATTAATATAAATAACAGGATGACCAGTTAAATCAAGAGTACCACCATCAGCAGTATTATCAATAGCGGTTTGAAGATTAAAATCATCCGCACTACTGAAACTAATTGTACTAATAGCTATTATTGAAATAATAGCTAAATATAATATTTTTTTAATATATCTCATAATATAAAACTCCTCCCTTTAAAAAATTATAAAGGATGGATTGGACTAAAAAAATTAAGCCCATCCAATTTTACCATAAGAACCATCAGCAAATTTCCATCCAAGATTAGCTGAGCTTCCTAAAAGACCAGCAAAATTAAAATATGCTGCTTGAACAGGTATTTTATCAAATGTTTTAGAACTCGTACCTAAAGCATATGGTTTCATGTAAACAGTCATGTAAACAGCACCACTATTTATTTTATCAGGCAAATCAACAGTTTGATCCTTACTACTACGAGGTTTGTCCTCTTAAACCTATTATTACTAAACTTAATAATATTTTTAATTTCAATTTTATCACCTTTTCCCTTTCAATTTAAAAATAGAAAAATAAGCATTAATTAATAAGTTATAAGAATTAATGCCCATAGACAATGAAAACAATTCCTGAATTTAAAATACTTTATTTTAAAAAAATAAAGGCATATAAGAAAAATTCTTCCTTAACCCATCATATTTTAAATCACATTTATCCATCCAGCACCTTCAGTATGCCATTTTCCTAAATATTTAACTTCTACATCAAATAATTTAATTTGATTATTAGTTTTCTGTAATCCAGTAACATAATACTCATTATTACCTGATTTAATAGAAGCATATGGTGACACATCTTTCAAATTATATCTTAAACTATACGTTATACCACCATATTTATATGATGACGGCGCAGGCACAGTAATTGTCTCTCCAACATTTACATTATATGTTGGGTTCTTATCAACAGCACTTACACTGCTGATAGCTATTGTAGCAGTTAATAATAAAACACATATTATACCACTAATCTTTTTCAAATTCATATAATAATTCAACTCCAATATTTATTTATTAGAAATAATAGGGGAAACATTATTAATATTTTCTTTATAAATAAAGACAATAAAACAATGCTTCCCAGCCACTTAAAATAATTTTATATTCTTAAATCACATTAATCCAAACAGCACCTACCTTATTATACCATTCTCCTCCTTCAAGTGAACTTGAAAGCAAGAATAAAAATGGTCTATCTAATATATTTTTTTTAACATTTTTCATGATATAAAAATCCTACTCTTTAAAAAATTAATAAAAGATGGATTGGACTAGAAATTAAGCCCATCCAAATTAAACATCCAAATCGTTGGTCCAAGCTTGATACTCATAATGTTCTTCATGATCAGGATAGTAAAAATTAGCATTAGCAGAACCGGAAATTAGCACACCTGAATAATCAATTACACCATAAGTATTGATAGGTACATTACTTTTTCTAAAAAATTTACTACCAGCTATTTGACCAGTTACTACTGCAGGATAAGTTTTTATAGTATAAGTCACAGCACCATTTTCAGCATAATGTGTTAAATTGACAGATTTAGTAGCGAAATAATTCAGAAATTCAGTATCTATAAGCTTATTATTTATATCTTTAAACTCAACCTCTGCACTAATAAAATAACCACCAGCATAATCTAATTCAAATTTACCATTACTAGTAGGATTGGGGGTGGCGTTAATAGTGCCAACAGCACTAATAGCTAAAATAGCTATTACCAGTAAACTAATAATATTTTTCTTTAATTGCATATTATATCACCTTTTATAAATTTTCATTAATTATAGTCCTGCTCTCTGAATTTAAAATCTTTATTTTAAAAATAAAGGTTAAGAGTGTAGGACATGACTTTCTAAGACATTAAGGGGCTGTGAAAAATCCAACTGATAAATTATTTTTCCAACTTTTTATTCAAATGTAGGCATTGAGTAAAAGTCCTTTTTAATATTGCATTGATCTTATAAAGTCCTTAAAATGCTTTAAAAAATTAAGTATTATAAATATTAAATAAAGTATTATAGCTTCATCAGTTGAATTTTTCACAGCCTCAAAGTATGGAGGTTTTGCAAATTTTGGATTTTTATATATAAAGAAAACCTTAAATTTTGATAAACTTCCATAAAAGTTTACACCCTCATTTTTTTTATTAAATTATTTAATTTTAAATATTAATTTATAAAAATTTATTATTTTAAATAACATGAATAAATTTTGATTAATACAAATAATTTTAAATTAATATATTTTAATA
>JAITOM010000323.1 GCA_031289975.1 Methanobrevibacter sp.
AAATACAATAAAATAACTAATAAAAGAACAGATAACTTACATAAGCAAAGTACGGACCTTATTGCGCAGTACGAACTTGTTTGTGTCGAAGATTTGGACTTAAAAGAATTAATTGTTAAGGATAATAACAAGAAATTCAATTTTAAACTATTAAGAAAATCTATTCAAAATAGTAGCGCTGGTAAATTCTTTAATTTTTTAGCATACAAAGCTAAAAAGAATGGTAAGCATTTCATTAAAGTAGAAAGAAAATTCCCTTCCAGTCAATGTTGCAGTATTTGTGGTCGTAAAGTCTTAAAAACAAAAGACTTAAATAACAGATACCCAAAATGTCCTATTTGTGATACTCAACATGACCGTGACATTAATGCAGCTATCAATATATTAAATAGAGGTTTACAATTGTTTAAATCGCCCCTGGGTAATGGGTTAAAAACTTTGAGAGAAGGAACTCCACAATATGAGTTCTAATCAACAAGAATCCCCTGTCTTTAGACAGGGCGAGTATCAAGTGATAAAATGTGGGATACAACAAAAGATTATAGGCTATTAGTAGCTCAAAAATCAAAGGAATTATATGTGAGAACAGTGAAAAGTGGAAGCTTTAGAGGTCATTGGAATAAGAGAATGGCTCTTGATATTGCAGAGGAGATGAATAGTGATTTTCAAACCTTGGCATATTCTTATTTAGAACCTGAAGATTTAGCAAATACACCAGCGATAAGTTCTTTAAAAGAAAAAATAAATGAAATTGTTAAATATTTAGGAGGTGATGATTGGGCTAATAAATTTTTGGATAAGACTCCTAAGGATGAAAGAGAAAGAGTAGAAGAAAATATTGCAAAAGTTAAATTTTTTATTAGAACAATTTCAAATTTAAAAAAAAGAATAGAATTAGGTTCAATTCCTGACCCAATAGTTGGAGTGGATATTGTCGTTGGAGAGATAATGAGTATTAGTAAACATGGGGATAATTTAATGATTTGCAATGTAAATATTGGTAAGCATGCTATTAAGGTCATTACCAATGATTTAAATGTTAAAGAAGGAAATCATGTTGGAATAGCTATTTTAGCTCCAGTTAATTTTCTTGGAATAGTAAGTGAGGGAATGTTTTTAGGTGATGGCTCAAATATTTTAAAAGAAGTTAAGGGTGAATTGGATTCCATGCCTAAAGGTATTCCAATTGAATCATTGAATGGAACAAGAGTTTTAGTTGAGAACTTTTTAAATAAATAATTCAAGTTATAATATAAAACAATGTTAATTATTTAATTAAGTAAACATAGGAATAGATAATCCTCAGCAAAGGTTGTAATTAAATATAGATTAAATCAAACTTTTGTTGTCGAAGACAACTTAAGGAAAATCAATGATACCAGTTTTAAAAGTTTTTTAGATACTTCAGATGACTAAAAAAATAATAATGAAATAGTTATAAAACTATTACTTCTTATTATAAAAGAATAAATCTTTCAGATCATTATAAAGAAAAGAACTTAAAACAACCCCAGTACTATAAGATGATGCCACTTTCCAGTTGAAAGTAGTGTTGGTTCTATCATAATAATAGGAATGAATTGAACCTTCATCAGAAACCGCTTCAAATATGTAATCATGACTGAAATCATTAGTTTTATAGTAATAAAATCCTGTTCCAGCATTGAATGTTGTGGTTATATTAGCAATACTGATGTTGTTTGCAAATAAATGAATCACTTTATTAGTTAAAGGTTTATTTGCTCTATTCAACCATGTTTTAAGATTAAGTTTAAAACCATCATCCCCTTTAGTAGCAGTTAATGTTAAATTAAGAACATCCTTATCAACAACATTTACATGCCCATAAATTTTGGCTTTATCCTGATAAGGAGTACCTAAATATTCAACATAATAATCATAACCTCTTGGAGTCGCGGTAGTAAAATTAACACTTGCATATCCCCGATCATCAGTATAAGCACTACCTATAAGAGAACCATTAGTACTATAACGGAAATCCACAAGTTCATTAATTAAACCTTGATTTTTACCATTAACTAAAAGAGCTGTTAAATTCACCTCATCATTAATATTGGTAGTAAGTGAATCCTTAAGATTAAACAAATTTGTTTCCATTTTATAAACTCTACCCTTATAGCTTTTACTATTATCAATAACATTATTAGTTTCATTATCTAATACTTCTATATGATAATCATACTCCCCTACAAAATTAACACTATACGGAATATCCGCCATACCATTCTCATCAATTGTAGCATTAAATTTTTGATTATTAATTACAAAATTAATCTTAGCACCATTATATGGTTCATTAAAAATATTTAATAAATGAGCTTTCAAATGAACAGTATCAAATATATGGGCAGAGCGTAAAACATCTTCAAAATCAAAAGTCAGACTATATGTGATCCAGGTTATAAGATCTTTAAAAGGTGTGGTGAGAGTTGGATCGTTACTTGTGACAGTTTTAACATTACTGTTACCATATTGAATATTCACTGTGAAACCTCCATTGTCCTGTAAAAGAAATGTTAACGGTTCACGAATATCTAATTCATGGAAACCTACATAGCAATGATTAAAACTCCAACCATGGTTTCTTTCAAATATGAAAATAATATCATGCACAATATAATCATTAGCCGACATATCTAAACTTATATCCTTATTAGCCTCCAGATACACACCTTCACTCGGAGTAAAATTCAGAGAAGTAAAATTTGAGTAATGCTCATGACTGAGATTAAAGACATTCACAGAAACTGCCTTAGGATCACTATATCCCGCATTTTGATTATTAATAATAATCATCTTAGCACCACCAACTTCAGTTGCAGAAACCATACTCATACAACTCCCAATTAAAGTTACAATTATTGTTAAAGTTACAATTGATATTAAACCACTTTTATACATTTCTACTTCACCTCAATATTTTAATTTAAAATTATTTAATTATAGTTCTCTAAACTTTTATAACATTTATTTAAAAATTTTTATTAAAAATTATTCTTTAAATTATTCAGATTTTAGTTTAAAGAGATATTAAACTTTTTTAAAAATTTAATGATAATACTATTATGTTAATAAAGTTAAGCAAAATACTATAATAATACTAAATAATTAAGGCTCATGTGTACCTAATATATGACAAATTTGATAAAATTTATAAAAATCAATTAAATTAAATACAGATATCATTAGATTAGTAAATAATGCAAACATATCTAAAATAATTAATAGCTATTTTCAATTTAACTTAATTAAAAATTTTGCAATGTGTCATGTGCATGAGCCATAATTAATTCATTAAACAATACTCCAATTCATTCTTCAAGCATGAAAAAAGTATTATATATTTATTTTTATTCAGCCACATTTGTGGAGAATGTAAAGATGTTGCTGTGAAAAATTCAACTGGCGAATATATAACCCTTTATTTAATATTTGTAATACTTCATTAGTTGAATTTTTCATATCCTCTAAAAAATCAACTTTTAAAAATGTAAGAGAATGTAAACTTTTATGGAGAAATATGATACAAAAATACTAAATAGGAACTGTCTTTATATTAAAGATCCAGAAATCCAAAATTTCCTCATTTTTACACTCTCTTTTTTAATACAGTTACCCTTCGTAGATTACTACACCGTTTAATTTAATATCATCACGATGAGAATAATAATAAACATTCCAAAAATCATATTTAACATATTGGTCAATATAACTTTCATAATTAAAGAAAGAGTTATACCACTTTAACCCTCCTTTATGACCTTTTGAATGTGTAGCAAAGCTCAAAATAACTTTCTTAATAGGATTCACAGTATGAACCAAATTATTACTTTTGAATGTAAACTCAGCATCAGTATCTGGACGAATATAACCATTAAATTCACCGTTACCATTCTTATAACCAATACCTTGAGCACTCATGGGGACAAGTGTACCATCTTCTAAAACAGCAACAGCCTTAGCATAGAAATCATTGTATTTACCTTCATGTAATTTAACATTTATATATGCATAATCCTCATTATCAACACTAAATGCATTAACAACTCCAAGTGAACTAATAGCTATTAATAATATAATAGCTAAACTATATTTTTTCTTATACATTATATTTCAACCTCTTTTTAAATGAAATTGGGCGACAATTATTATTATTTTCTGAAACTTTATTTTTTGAAACTGAAAAAATTTTTTAAATTTAATGTCTACCCATGTTTAATACATATAATAACCGATACTATATAAAT
>JAITOM010000324.1 GCA_031289975.1 Methanobrevibacter sp.
GGAAAAATTTATAAAATTCAATACTTGGGTTAAAATATATTTGAATCTTTAAAAAAAGAAATAAGAGAAAATCCATGAAAAAATTTTAATTCCCATGGGATTTTTGACATACCCAATAAATTAAAGTTAAATAAATTAAAGTTAAATAAAATTGATGAAATTTAAATTGTAGGAGGATTTATATGGCAAATGAAGGTTTATTATTAAAATGTAAATTATGTGGAAGTATAATGGAGAAAGTTTTTGGTTCTGAAACTGGTCAGTCTGATGATTTTGAATTATTAGAGATTAAACATGATGGTGAAGGTGCTGCTAAGCATGTACCTATTATAAAGAGAGATGGAGATAATGTAATCATTAAGGTGGGTGAAATTACTCATCCAAGTGAAAATGAGCATTATATAGGCTTTATTGAATTACTTGATGGAGATACAACTTACAGAAAAAATTTAAAGCCTGGCGAAGAACCAGAAGCTGTGTTTAAAGTTGATACTGAGATTAATAAATTAAAAGCAAGAGAGTATTGTACTGTTCATGGTTTATGGGAATCTTAATTATTTAATATTTTGAAATAGTATCAGATAAAATAGTTATCCAGACAATATTTTATGTTTATAGTTTTTTAGTTAACTTTTTCCATTATAATTAAAATTTTTATAATTAAAATTTTTATAATTAAAATTAAAAAAATATTAGAAATTCTATAAAAAAATAAGAAATTCTATAAAAAATATTAGAAAAAATTTAGGTTATAAAATTATATAAAAGATAAATTTATAATAAATTTAATCTATTCAAAGTAAAACTTTAATAATCAAAATAAAACTTATTAAATAGAAAAATAGAAGATAAATAGCAATTTTAGTTAAAGAATTTATAACAATTGTTATGTTATATTATTAACAGTGTTATATATCTTATACTAATGGCTATCTATTTCTAAAATAGCTGTTTAAAAAAGGAAATAGCTATTTAAAGAAAATTAAAGAAATTAAAAGGTTTAAATCATGGAGGTAAACTCATGGTGAATAAAAAAGGTTTAGGAATATTAGCTGCAATAATAATTGTTGTCGGTGTTGTGTTTTTTGTAAGTGGAGGAAATTCATTATTTTTGGCTAAAGAAGCTAATAATACTGTGGAGGCAGCTGTTACAAAGGATTGTGCAGGAACTCCTTGGTTTGTATCCCAAGAGAAAGGATTTTTTGAGAGTTATGGTCTTAATTTTGTAGATAAAGGACAAATTCCCCAACCTCAACAAGGAGCAGCACTTATAAGTGGAGAAATAAATGTGTATGTGGGTCATCCTAATGCAGTCATAAATCTTTTACAAAGTGGAGCTAAAATAAAAGGTGTAGCTGTAAGTGAATCAGAACCAATTAATCAATCAGTAGAAAAACAACACATGCATTGGCTTGTAAAAGAAGACAGTCCATTAAAAACTGCAGAAGATTTTATAAAATTTAAAGAGGAGAATGGTCGTAAGGTCAAGATTGCTGTACTTTCAACTGGTACTTGTGCAGATTTAGAGACTAATGCATATCTTAGAGATCATAATATAAGTAAAGATTATTATGAATTCATAGTGCTTCCTGATGCTCAACAAGAAGTCGCATTACAAGAAGGACATATTGATATAGCTACTTTACATCCCCCATTCTTTAATAAAGCAGAGCATGATGGTGGAGTTAGGATATTATGGACAAGTACTGAAGCATTTGGTTCAGCTGCAGGAACAACATTAATTGTTTTCACTGAAGATTACATAAAAAAGTATCCAGACACGATTAGAGATTTCGTTAATGCATTTAAGGATTCTGAAAGATGGTCCAATTCTAATAGAAATGAAGCAGGAGAAATAACTGCAAAAGACATTGGTTTACCATACACATCTAATGTACATTGGTACAGCCCATCTGGAGCTATTAGCAATGTAACAAAGGAATATCTTCAAAAATGGATTGATGCTATGGTAATAGATGGTCAACTGAAAAAAGATGAGTTTAAAGTTGAAGACTTATATGTTGATACTTTTAAAGATACATGGAAAGAGAATTTACCTGATAATTAATGTATTATGCATATCAAAGGCGGATTGATATTATAGTGGATAATATTGAAGAGAAAGATGAAATAGATAATCAAATTGATTCATTCAAGAATAATAATGAATTTAAAATAGAAATAAAAAACCTTAAAAAATCTTTTAAAGTGAAAGATAAACTAAATAAAAATAAAGAAGTTGAACTTTCTGTATTGGATGGTGTGAATTTAAATATTAAATCTGGAGAGTTTTTAGCTATATTAGGACCAAGTGGATGTGGAAAATCAACATTATTGGATATTATTGGAGGACTTTCAAATCAATCTGATGGAGAAATTTTTATTGATGGTAAGCCTGTTGATGGACCTGGTTTAAATAGAGGCATTGTTTTTCAACAGTATACACTTTTACCTTGGAAAAATACTCTTGAAAATGTTGCATTTCCCTTGGAAAACAGTTTCAATAAAAAAAAGAGAATAAAAATTGCTAAAGATTATATTTCGCTTGTGGGACTATCTTCTTTTGAAGATAGATATCCTCATGAGTTAAGTGGAGGTATGAAGCAAAGAGTTGCTATTGCACGTGCCTTAGCTATTAATCCTGAAATATTATTGATGGATGAACCATTTGCTGCAGTTGATGCTCAAACAAGAGCAACTTTACAAGAAGATTTACTTAAAATCACTGAAAAATACAAAAAAACCGTTGTTTTTATTACCCATAGTATTGAAGAAGCCGTTTTTTTAGGGGATAAAATAGCTATTATGAGTAGTGAACCAAGTACAATTAAAGAAGAAATTAAAATACCTATATCCAGAGAATTTAGAATAATTAAAGATTTTAAGAGCAGTACTGAATTTTTAAGATTGAGAAATAAAACATTGGGGATTTTGAAAGAAGAAGTGATAAAATCACAAGAAATATCAAAATCAAGTTTTCCTAACGAGGAAATCCTAACAGAGGAGGGGATCTAATTAGTTCTGCTGTCTCTAATCTAATTTCATTATTAAAATCAGCTATTCACAAATATATTGCTGTAATATTCTTTTTGATATTATGGCAAGTCCTTCCTACTTTGGGTTTAGTAAATCAAATATTTATACCTACACCCACCACAATTTTAGTTGAAATGTGGAGTTTAATTTTAGATGGAACATTACAAGCAGATTTAATAATCAGTCTTTACAGAGTCGTCATGGGATTTATTATCGCACTTTTAGTAGGATTATCCTTAGGATTTTTACTTGGTGGATTCTTTAAAAAGTTTGAAAAAGCTTTAAATCCACTAATACAAGTTTTAAGTCAAGCCAACCCATTCACATTGTTTCCTGTTTTCATAATATTTTTAGGAATAGGAGAAATTTCTAAGATTTTAATTATTTATTGGGTAAGCCAATGGTCTATAATGACTAATACAATCACTGGAATTAACAATGTCGACCCAATATTTATAAAATTAGGAAAAGCTATAGGACTTGGAAAAATAGACATTTTTAGAAAAATTATTGTTCCTGCATCTTTACCCACAGTATTCACTGGAATTCGAATGGGGGCAGTATTCTCATTTTTCATGCTTATCGGTGCAGAAATGATGGGAACAACTTCAGGGTTAGGATATATGATTATGCAAGCTCAAAATGTAATGCAAATACCAAGAATGTGGGTTGGAATAGTTGTTGTAGCTTTATTAGGACTACTTACAAATTATTTAATACTTTGGATTGAAAAACAACTTGTTAAAGGAAAAGAAAAGATATCAATTTAAAGAAATAAGAATTAAAAGCTTAATTCATGGTCATGAAAAGTTTAATGGTGTATAGATATATGGGAGGAAAAAATAAGTTCACATTACTGCTAAAAAATATGGTGGAAAAATATATTGCTATCATAATTTTTTTAGCATTTTTAGAGATTCTTCCTTCAATAGGAGTCGTAAATCCAATCTTTCTACCCCCAATTTCTAAAATAATTTTATCCATCTGGAGTACAACAATTAATGGTACTCTTCCTATAGCATTTACATACACATTTTTTAGAGTTTTAGCTGGATTAAGTATATCTATCTTAATAGCTATTCCTTTAGGGTTTTTATTAGGAGGTTTTTTTCAAAATTTAGAAAAATCTATCAACCCACTTTTTAAAATTTTTGAGCAATTCAATCCTCTCACTCTTTTTCATCTTTTAATCATACTAATCAGTATAAATGAACTTTCTACAATAATTGTTATCTATTGGGCATCTCAATGGCCAATACTTAATAGTACTATCTCAGCTATTAAAAATGTAGATCATACCCTTATTAAAGTAGCAAAAATGAGTAAATTTGATAAATTTGACATCTTCTGGAAAATACATATTCCATCATCAATTCCAAAAATTTTTACAGGTATAAGATTAGGATTATTATTCGCATTTTTAATATCTATGGGTGTTGAAATGATGGGAATGACCACAGGTCAGGGATTAGGATTTTTTATAATGATTACTTGGATGAATGGATTTAATACAGAAATGTGGGCAGGAGTATATGTAATGACATTGTTAGCGATTTCAATGAATTTTATTCTTGTTAAAATTGAAAAATATTTAATTAAAGCTAATTTATTTTAAATTCGTTATTGGGATTATTAAAACTATGGGGATTGTTAAAGATAATATTATACCTAAAGAAATATTAAACTCATTAAATAAATACTGTTATAAATAAAATACTATTATAAATAAAAATATATAAACGGAGCATTTAAATGAAAAGAAAATATGTTATAATACTATTAATTTTGGTAATTGTTGTAGCTATTTCCATATCTGCATGTTTTTTAATGTTTTCACAGAATGATGATAAAATCTGTTCAAATTGTCAGATGTTAAATTGTCATGATCATGCTCATGATAACTATTGCTGTGATATGTGTTATAATATGGAAAATTCTAATAAAACATGTAATTGTGATATGCCTAATGGAACTAATATGTCTAATTATGATATAAATAGCTGAAAGTTAATATAGGATAAATAATTTATTAAATTATAAAAAATTTAAATATTTTTTAATTAATTCAAATAATTTTAAATTAATATCTTTTAATAATATTTATTTTTAAAAAATTATTTATTATGAACCTTATCAAAATGGCACTGTAAAAAGAGGATGGAAATCCGCAATCTGGAATTTGAATTTGTAGCAGAAAAAGTTTAGACCATGTACATGTAATTAAACTTTTATCGTCGGTTTTCAATTTTTCAATTGTGAAAATCTATGCTAATTTTACAGTGCCATCAAAATCACTATAATAAAAACTTATTGTTCTTAAATTAAAATTAGCTATTGAATTTTATATTGAAATTATGAATATGGAGTTAAATAAAAAATTTCAAAATAAATTGTCAAGTATAGTGTTTCACCAAACTTTTATAACATTTTCTAAATTATATTTATAAAAATCATTGAATTTTAATATAAATGAATTTAAAAGAGGATTAACAAAGTTTATAAATATCAGGTATGTTATAAATTTTAGGTAAAACACTACAATAAAAAACTTAGCTAAATAAATTTGAATATTATGATACATAATGAAAAAGTATCTTATCTTGGAAAATAATAATGAAGTATAAGTATAATATTTAAATGAAAATAAAAATAATTAGGGAAATATGATAAAAAGTTATTTATTGCTATTGATTGCAATTATATTGGAAGTAATAGCTACTTCATCCTTAAAGAGTTGTGAACATTTTACTAAATTGATTCCAACTATAATAACTATTGTGGGATATCTGTTATCCATTTACTTTTTAAGTTTAATTTTAAAAACAATCCCTCTTGGTATTGCTTATGCTTTTTGGGCAGGACTTGGAATTGTCTTAATACTATTAATTGGGATTATAGTATTTAAAGAAATTCCTGATTTGTTTGCTATAATAGGATTAGTCTTAATAATCACGGGAGTTGTACTTATTCACTTGTTTTCTAAAACTTCCAGATATTAAACTTAATGAGTGTAATTTATCTCCTTAAACAAATAATTTATACAAATAAAAAACATTAATATAGTGTTTTACCAAACTTTTATAACATTTTTTAAATTATATTTATAAAAATCATTAAATTTTAATATAAATGAATTTAAAAGAATATTAATAAAGTTTATAAATATCAGGCATGTTATAAATTTTAGGTAAAGCACTATAATTCATTTTTATCAAACTTTTCATCTTAAACTGTATCTTGCTAAAATTTAGTAATAAAATATATGTATTTCTTAAATCATGAATAAAATATTTTTAGATATTACCAATAACTTATTTCAAAAAGAAATGCAATTGGAGATTTTTTTGATGATGAAAGATTCCAGGAGTCTTCAACAAGTTCTTTTGCTTCTTTAGGTGTTTTTGGTTTAAAGTATTGGATTTTTAAAGTGTCCAATAAATCTTCTGTAATTTCACCCATTGGTACTTGACCAATTATTGGCTCTCCTTTTGTGCCTCTATGGCTTATTATCATTATTAATGGTAGTGAGTAAAGTTGAAATAAGGAACTTAATCCATTGACAGAATTTCCAATACCAGAATTTTGCATTAAAATAGCTGTCTTCTTTTTACCAAGAAACGCTCCAGCACATATTCCAATCCCTTCCTCTTCTCTTGTAATGGGAATGTGTTGAATTTCTTCATCCTTTTCAACCAATTCAATTAGCTTTGCAAGATTAATACAAGGTAGGGAAACTATAAAATCTATTCCTGCATTTTTTAATCCTTGATAAATGGATTCACTACTATCTAACATTATATCATTAAATTGTTAATCTTCTATAAATTCATAATATTTAATGGGTGATGATCTCTTTACTCTTCAATAATAAAATCATCAATATTAATATCTAAATTCTCACAAATTTCTTTTAGTTTTTCATATAAAACTTTATCTATGTTAAGACCTTCTTTTCTAAAGTTATCCATTTTTTTTGTTTCGATATCTCCAGGAATTATTGTTCCAGGCTCACTTGTTCTAAGTTCATTGATGAAACTTTCAGTTTCTTTCTTAAATTCAGTAATACCAACAAATTTATCAGGGTCAATAGCTACAAATAAATCTCCTTTAGTACAGTTTTCCTTACATGTTGCTGTACCTTTAACCTGCTTTCCATAAGCTGCACCTACCAAAGGACCTGTTAAGATCTCTATTATAAAAGCTAAAGAATATCCTTTATGCCCACCGAATGGTAAAATTGAACCTTCCAAAGCTTTATTTGGATCTATTGTAGGATTACCATCACTGTCCAATGCAAGACCCTCAGGAATTTTTTCTCCTTTTCTTGAAGCTTCCAATAATTTTCCTCTTGCAGTTGCTGATGTTGCCATGTCCACTGAAATATAATTATTTCCAGGAACACCAATAGCTATTGGATTTGTTCCAATTATTGGTTCTTTTCCTCCGAGTGGAGCTATTGCAGGTTCTGTATTAGCTATTACAAATCCTATTACTCCATTTTTAATAGCTAAATCAGAATAAAATCCTGTAACTCCAAAATGATTAGAATTATTGGTTCCAACAGCAGCTATTCCAACTTTTTTAGCTTTTTCAATAGCTATTTTCATAGATTTATAAGCAACAACATGACCAAAGTTATTATTTCCATTTACTAAAGCCATAGCTTCAGTTTCTCTTTCTATTATTAATTCACCATCAGGATTAATATTATTTAATTCAATACCCATTATATAATTATGGAATCTTCCAAGCCCATGAGAAGTGAATCCTTTTAAATCAGCATCAAGAGTTGCCTCAGAGACAATCTCAGAATTTTCTTTATTTACTCCTAATTTATCTAACATAGTTAATAAAAGTTTTTTTTCATTTTCAGCATTTATTTTCATGAACACACCAGCTTAATACAGTATAATAACATATAAGAGTGTTATATTATCCTATGACCCTAATTAATCATGATACCAAATAAATTATTAAATAATTATTTATAGTGATTTTGATAAAGTTCTTAATAAATAACTTTTTTAAAAATGGCATTGTAAAAATGGGATGGAAATTTAAGATCTATAATTTGGTTTTTAGGCAGAAAACATTTAGATCATATACATATCATCAAAATTAGCTTCATTTCTTAATTTTTCATTTCCGAAAATCCATCCTCTTTTTACAGTGCCGTATTTATTGAGTTTAAAGAGGTTTTCACAAGTAACATATTGGTAGAATCTAAGCTCTTTAAATGACTAAAAATATTTAATCGTATAATAAATATTTGAGATTTTAAGTATTTGAAATTAGATTTTTCAGTTTTTCAAATGATAATTCAGTTATTTCACTAATTTCTTCCAAAGAAAAGCCTTTATTTTTTAATTTTAAAGCAAAATTATTCCTTTCTTCTTCTTTACCTTCTTTTTTACCTTTTTCTTCAGCTTCTTTTTTCGCTGTTTCTATTCTGATTTGTTCATCCATTTGTCTCTTTTCAACTTCTATTTTTAAAATTTCCGCTTCTTGACTTTTTGAAATCATATTTTTAGCCTCCTCTATTTCTTTTATTAAACTATCTTCACTAATCAACTGTTTAAGTTCATCATCAGTTAA
>JAITOM010000372.1 GCA_031289975.1 Methanobrevibacter sp.
TTATACTGGTGAGATTAAGTTAATGGCTTTAGCACTTAAAGATATTGAAATAGATAAAGGTTTCATAACTGATGTTAAATGCAGGATAAAAGATGTACCAAATGATGAGAGATAATTAAAAAGAAAATTATTCTTATGAGAGACTGTACAAAAAATAATTTTTTCCTTATATGATCTGAACCATATAATTTTAATAATTTTCCCCATTAAAAAATAATTGCTACCCACTCTAAATTAAAAAATTACCATTTTTAAATTTTATTAATTTATACTTATTTTCATTACTAATGATAAATATGAGCGTTAAGGAAACTTTAGATATATTTAATTTATGGTGTCCTATTTGTGGTATGAGACTCCTTGAAAAGATTATAGGAAATTGTAAATTTATTTATTGTGAGGATGTTCATCAATGTGAGTATTATAAAATAGATATTCATGATTTTCAAGAAAGTGTGGATGCTTTTAACAAATTTAAAGAATTTATTGATAGAGAAAAAGAAAAAAAAGAGATCTCATTTAAATCTACTTTGCTTAATAAAACAAATAATCAAGGTATAGAAATTTATACTATAAATCCTAATGAAAATAAACTTAATGAAAATAAAATTTATAATCAAAAAACAGATGAAAATGATATAAATTTAGTGATTGATCTATTAAAAGATGATGAAAAAGATAAATCTAAGATTGAAGTTTATAGGGAGGAAAGTAGATATAAGAAAGTATTACAAAAAAGTACTATTTCTAAAAAAAGGTTACATAGAGAAATAAATAGGAATAAAAGATTTAAAAATAGAGAATTTGAAAAAAAAGAGAAATTAAAAAGAGAAAAAGAACTTAAACGAAATAAAACAAAAAAAATTTTTAAAGAAAAATATTTGAGTCTTTTTGGTGAAGATTTATTAAAAATTGAAAATATAAATAATAAATATTTTTCGGATTATGAAATTGAAATTGGTAAATTATTATATAAAAATCAACAATTAGAAGTTAAAAAGGAAGAAGACAATAAAATGAAAGAAAAGATTAAAGAAGAGCATCAAAAATTTGTTAGGAAATATGAATTTTAGTTATTATTATAGTAGTGTTGATAAAGTTCTTAATAAATAATTTTTTTAAAAATAAATTATTATTAAAATATATTAATTAAAAATTATTTATATTATTTAAAATAAGTTTATATTATTTAAAATTCGAAATTATAGAGTTTTATAAATTAATATTTAAAATTAAATAATTTAATAAAAAAATTATCATTTTAAAATTTAAGAACTTTTCCATAATGACTATTCTTAAAAAAATTTGAAAAATCAGACGAATGATATGAACATAGCATAATTTATGTTAAATTTCTTATAAAAAGCATTTATTTATATTTTATCCAAATAAATTAAAATTCCCTTGTTTTTATAGTGATTAAAGAGTTTTAATCCCCATTGAATTCCTTTTATTGATTTATCTAAAAGGAGATTTGAATCATCATAATGACCATCCTTAAAGAATAAGTTTAATGAAGAAAATTTAGATGAATTTGTTAAAAAAATTTCTAAATCTAAGTTAATTTTCCAAAATCTTATTTTATCTCTTTTAATTAAAATTTTAATCTCTTTTTTATAATTTTTAAATATAAGATTAAATATTTCTTCATTTGCTATAATTTTTAGGTCCGCTTTATTTTTAATTGTAGATTTAAATATGCCATCTAAATGAGGTTTTGAAAATATCGGCATTATTATATTTAAATCCCCTGAAGATCTAATTAATTTTAAATATTCTCTCAATGGCTTTATTAAATCATTATTTGTTGAATGGAAATATATTCCATCTTTTAAAAAATATACATGATTTAAGAATTTGGATGGTATTTGTTTAAGATTATGAGTAGTCCAAAAATCATGTTTTTTAAAGATGTATACATTTTCAATCAATTTTAAGAATATTATAGCCATTATACTGCCTTTGGATGTTAAATAAAAAGTTTTATTTGCTCTTTTAATTAGACCCATAATTTCCAATTGCCTTACAGAATTTAAAATATATGGTGAAGGTTTTTTAATTTTGTTTTTTAAGGTTTCAACATTATTAAAATCATGTTTATTTATATATAATTGTAATAATATTTTTGATCGTGATTCTGAAGAAATTACAGTTCTAAGTTCTTGAAAATTAGAAAAATCAAAAGGTTTTTCTTTTAACCCATCTAAATTCAAATCATTACATTTTTCATTATTAATATTCATTATTTCAGTCATATTATCACCTTCACTTTACATTAATTAAGAAGAATCATATAATTTATTAAATAATTCCTCTCCCCATTTAATAGCATTTTTGTTTGTAGAAAATAAAATTCTATTCTGATCAAAACTATTGTCCTCTTTAAAAAGTCCTAAATATATAAATTCAGTGGATCCAATTAAAAATAAATTTTTATTATTTTTTAATTTTTTTAAATTTAAATTCTTATTTTTTAAACCTTTATTGATAATTTTCTCTCCTATCAATCCTTTAAAAATAAAATGAATATCTTTAGATAATAATAAACGAATATTTACAGAATTATTTATTAAGTCTTGAAAAACAACTGGATAGTCAGGATGAATAAAATTGAACACACAATAAATATCTTTAGAATTTAAAATAGAATCGATTATACTGTTATGAACTTTATATACATCAGTTAATGAAGATTCAATTATTTTAGAATTATCTAAAGACACGATGTCCTTTAAGAACTCATCATCTATTTCCTCAAATTTATGGGCATTGAAAAAATCAAAAAACTTATTTATCATATTTATAGATCTGTTAAACTCAATTATTTCTTTAAAGAAGATTTTTGTTAAATTATTAAGAACATATCCATGATAACTGGATTGGAGAAAACCTTTTTCTTCAAGGTTTTTAATATTTAAAGAAATTGCACTGTAAGGTAAGTTTGTTTCTTTATGAATATCTTTAATTGGTTTAACATAGTTAGCTATTGAATTTATTATTTCTAATCTAATTTGTGAATTTGTTAAAAACTTTAAATCCTTTCTAACAAAATCAAATTTTTCTAACATCTCATCATTTTCATTTTTATTTAAATCAAATTTATTTAATAGTTTTAAATCCTCATCTTCAGATTTAATAACATTGAATTTATTTAAAACTTTTATATTTTTAGTTTCAATATTAACACTCCCATAGTTGTTAGCCAATAAAAAGTCATCAGAATATTTTTATATGAAATAATACTATTTTATTAATACTATTTTTATTACTTACTATATAAATGTTATGAATTAAAACATAATTTTCATGAAAAAAATAATATAATAAAAGAAGTAGATAATGTATGAGAAGTAGGTATTACAAATTTAAATGCTTGTTTTAATAGAAAAAATCAAATAATTCCTCATATACGATTGAATATTATAATAACAAAAGATTTTATTTTTGTAGATTTAAAACAATTTTACAAGCCAACAATGAAAAAAATAAGTGAAAAAATTAAGTATACCACTTATAATTCTTAGTATTTGTATAGATACATTACTTTCAATAATTTCTATCAAAAAATATATGGATATACCATTTAAACTTTTAAAATCAAAAACTAAAACATAAAACTATATATGAGTAATATTATGTATATATCTAATAAACAATAATAAAATAATCTGATCAATAAAATGTACAGATAATAACAAACAAAAACTTAATCATTGATTAAACAAAACACAAATGAAAGTAGGAAAAAAACATTGATATTAAAAAAGAATGAAAAAAGAAAAAGTTAATATTAATAAAAAACAAAAAATAACTCTGAAATTATATTATAGTGTATGAATTAATGTTTGTAAGTAAAGAAAAGCTTTGCTTTTCTAAGTGAAATAAAAAATTTTACTAAAGAAAAACTTCGTTTTTCTAATTGAACAAGTTCAATAAT
>JAITOM010000376.1 GCA_031289975.1 Methanobrevibacter sp.
TTATACCATGACTCTTCCCAATTAACTCTTTCTTCAGATGGATTATTAACTATTGATTCAACTTTTTCAATTTTATAGAAATCACAATCCATAACATTTTGACACATTATAAATGTAGCTAATCCAATTTGTCTTTTCTTTGTTTTTCCACCACATTTTGGACAACTTGTATCAAATTCATATAAATCATTTTCCATCTTAACACACTACTTGTTCAGTTAAAAAATTCTTTAAAATTTCAAATATTGCTTAATTTGCTATTTTATAAATTCTCTTTTAAAACAGATTTATCTACTTTGCAAATAGATATTAAATATTCTGCTTCAACTATATGGAGTTTTGAAGGTAATGCAATGCAATGCAACGGACTTCCAAAATCAAAATCGATTAAATCATATATTCGCCCTGCTTTTAGTTTCAAATCTTTCGAACCGACTCGTGCAATTCCAATAGCTAAAGTCTCTTCATTAATAAGA
Organism: Methanobrevibacter sp.; assembly: GCA_031289975.1. Classification (GTDB taxonomy): domain Archaea; phylum Methanobacteriota; class Methanobacteria; order Methanobacteriales; family Methanobacteriaceae; genus Methanovirga. Next base: position 477 of record JAITOM010000376.1, read on the forward strand.
AGATCTTCCCTCCCATCATTTAATAATTCATCTCTAACTTCTAAAAGATATTCTAATCCTTGATTAATAGTCATGAACTTATCTTTATCAGCTTGAATATCTAAAAGAATAAGAGTATGAGCATTATTTTTTAAATTCCCTTCAATTGTTAAATATGGAGAATGTGGAAAGAAATTATTATCTATAAAAGGTATTGATGTTACTTTTCCAAATTTATAAGGCTGAAGACCTGATATTCCACTTCCAGCTGACAATATTGATGAACCATGAATCACTTCAGCTTCAATTCCCTGTTTTTTTGCTTCAACTAAAAAATTAGTGTGAGTTGTAGCTATTAACGGATCTCCACCAGTTATTAATGCAACATCATGTTTTTTTGCTTTATTTAATAATATATTTTCCTCTTCAACTTCCACACGATTTAATACAATAATATCTTTACCAATTAATTCCTCAATTAGTTTAATATTAGTTTTAAATAGCTTTGAAGTAAAAAACTCAGCATAAACAAAATCAACATTTTTTAAAACATTTAATCCTTTTAAAGAAATATCTTCATGATCTGATAAGCCTAATCCAACAAAATAAAGCATATTAATTCACTATAAATAATCATCAAATACTTTATATTAAAAGAATTTATTAAAGTTATAAAGTTATTCCCAAATTAAGATTTTCTGTAAGTTCCTTGTATCTGTTTCTAATAGTAACCTCTGTAACACCAGCTACTTCAGCAACATCTCTTTGAGTTTTTCTTTCTGTGAGTAAAACTGATGCAATGTATAATGATGCTGCAGCTACTCCATTAGGACCTCTACCTGAAGTTAAACCTTTCGCTGTAGCTTTTCCAATTATGTCAATAGCCCTTGTTTGGGCTTCAGCTGAAAGTCCTAATTCACTTGCAAATCTTGGAACATAATCAACAGGAGATGTTGGCAGTAACCTAATACTCAGTGTCCTTGATAAAAATCTATAAGTTCTTCCAACCTCCTTTTTAGTTACTCTTGAAACCTCAGATATTTCATCTAAAGTTCTTGGAACATTGCATCTTCTACATGCGATATATAATGAAGCAGCAACAACACCTTCAATACTTCTTCCACGAATTAACTTTCTTTCAAGTGCACTCCTATAAACAACAGAAGCAGATTCTCTAACACTTCTTGGAAGACCTAATCTTGAAGAAACCCTATCTAACTCACTTAAAGCAAAAGCAAGATTTCTTTCAGCAGAACTGGAAATTCTTATTTTTCTTTGCCATTTTCTTAAACGGTACCATTGAGCACGATTTCTTGCAGGAATATCTCTACCATAAATATCTTTATTTCTCCAATCAATCATTGTGCTTAATCCTTTATCATGAATTGTGTAAGTTACTGGAGCACCAACTCTTGTACGTTTATCCCTTTGTTCATGGTCAAATGCTCTCCATTCAGGTCCCATATCCACCAAGTTCTCATCTATAACAAGACCACATTCAGTACAAAAAATTTCAGCCCTTTCATAGTCACCTATTAAATCTTCAGATCCGCATTCAGGACATTTAGTCTGTCTTTCAACCACATAATAGTCACTTCTTTTTTCATCTGGATCATTATCTGCAGATTTTTCATCAGTGAAAACAACATCCTCATTAAGAATTCCACTATCATGAAGAATCTCATTTTTTATTTTTTCTTTCGTAGTTTCTTCCCCCTTTTATCTTTAGAAGATTTTAAAATATATAATTCATCATTAACATTGTACTTAAATTTTTTAACTTTAAAAATTATTGAAATATAAGGGTTTTTGGTTGGTCCAAAAATATTATATATTTTTCCAATTCTATTCTTTTTTTTATTATAAACAGTAGCTCCAATAGGAGGGCTTTGAGAAGTTCTTCCAATTAGCTTTCCAGAATTAGCAAGATGAAGAATATTTCCTATATATTTCATTTAATCCCATTTTTAATAATATGATTTATAATAAAGTGTTTAAAATTGAATTAATTAAAAATAATAATTTTTTATATTTGAATTAAATAATCTTTTTTATAGTTAAACTATTATTTAAATTAAAAAAAATAAACAAATAATCTTTTTCTAATAAAAAAATCAGTATTTTCTAATTTCATGAAAATATATTTTTTTAATATTAAAAATAATAATATAAAGTTAGCTTTAATCTTCATAAGATTATTAAAATTTTTTACTAAAGTTTTTTATCGTTTAGATAATAAAATTATTTCAAAATTAACATCTAAAAATCAGTATTCAATAATATTATATTATTATACTAAATTTGTATTTTTCATTATATATATACTTTATGGTGCGACGAGGGTGTAAACTTTTTTGGAGGTTTGTCATTATTTTAGGTTTCATTTAATATATAAAAACCCAAAATTTTTAAAATCTCCACTTTGGCACCATCATTAAATCTAAACAGTAAATAATGAATAAAATAAAGAAAATCAAAGATTTTTTAATTGAAATATAAAATTCGGCAGTGTAAAATTAGCATGGATTTTTACAATTGAAAAATTGAAAACAGACGATAAAAGTTTAATGACATGTATAGAGGCTTAATGCTTTTATGCTAAAATCTAAATTCCAAAGTGTGAATTTCCATCCTCTTTTTACAGTGCCTAAAATTCCAATAAAGAAACAGTTACAAATCCAAGTAATCAGAAAAAAGAAAAATTGATGAAAAAGGTTCAATTAGAAAAAATTGGACTAATAATCGAAAAACAGGGATATTATGGTTGAAGTACTTTATTTATTTTTTCTGTTTGTAGAAGTACATAGATCCAATAACTAAAAACAACAAAAGAATCCAAGGTAATCCAGTAATTAAAAGTCTCCTATAATCACCACCAAAATTAAAATCATCCTTCTTCTCAGGTTTAGGCTTCAAATCACTGACTTCAATAGTAACATTAGAACTATTAACACCTACATTACTATAAACACCAAACAAACTCGCAAAATTCGTGAAATTACCAACCTTACTTGTATTAACAACAATATTCAAACTTAGACTCTCACCACTATTGATACCACCAATAGTCCAAATACCAGTATCGTTATTATAATTAGTATCATTACTACTAATGAATGTTAAACCATCAGGTAATTTATCACTCACATTAACATCAGAAACACTTAACTCACCATTATTTGT
>JAITOM010000055.1 GCA_031289975.1 Methanobrevibacter sp.
TAAAAATACTTATAAAAACTAATTTTTGCTATATAATGAATTTAAATCTTTAAAGATAGAAATTTTGGGAAATCCATAGAAAAATTCAAATTCCCATGGGATTTTTGACACACCCAAAAAAATTAAACTTTTCATTTATATAAAAAAATTAAAAAAGGTATGGGCATGATGAGATGTCAAAAAGTGTGAAGGTTTTGAAACAAACGAAAACTAAATAGATTATGACTAAAAATAATAAAAAATTAAGAGTTATACTCTAAAATATCTATATAATTGTTCCAAACTCATGTTAAATTAATAGTGTGGGGTCTTACTGGCATGATTGCAAAATTTAGTAATAAATATGCCCACTCTATGTTAAATTAATAATGTGACTATTTGAGTTTATTTCTTTTAAGTTATGAGTAATAATTATAATAGTTTTTTTATTTTGAATTTTTTCAATCGTTTTATTCATAATTTTCCTTGTATCTTCATCAATAGATTTTGTAGCTTCATCCAATAATAAAAACGGGCTTTTCTTTATTAATGCTCTTGCCAAAGCTATTTTTTGTCTTTCACCACTTGATAAAAATTGTCCTGCTTCACCAACATCATAATCATAACCATCTTCATTGTTTTTAATAAAAGTATCTAACTCAACTAATTTACAAACACCTTCAACATCACTTTTTTCAGCTTTTAAGTTACCTACAATAATATTCTCATATATCGAACCTTTAAAAAGATAAGAATTAGAAAATACTATTGAAATATAATTAAATAAACTTTTTTGCTGTATTTTACTTACATCTTGCTCATCTATTGTTATTTTTCCTTTGCTTGGGGTTAATATCCCACAAATTAACTGCATTATTGTACTTTTACCTGTTCCATTATCTCCAACAATATAATTTAAACCTTTACCAAATTTAGCATTAAATTTTTTTAAGATCTGTTTCTCACCATAACTAAAATCAACATCTTCAAAAACTATTGCTCCATTTTTGAAATTTAATTTTTCGTCACCTGTTTTTTCAATTTCCATATCCATAATTTCTTTTATTCTATCAATTGCGGGTGTAGCTGATTTATACATGTTCCAAAATGTTGAAAACTGAGAAATAGGGGCGAAAAACATGGAAATAAGATAAAAATGCAGTAAAAGTCCCAACACTCAATGCTCCTTTAATCACCATCCCCCCACCAAAAAATATGAATAAAATTACGGGAACAGCAATAATAAAACTATTAAATGAAGCATTAGCAGAAGAAATTTTCGTAAAATTCATTGCAGTAGAATAATAATCATTATTAACATTTCTAAACTTATTATTAGCCCAATTATTCAAATTAAAAACTTTAAGCATTGGAAAAATAGATAATAATTCTTTTAAAATAGAAGTGATCTTAGCTTGAATAATCAAAAACTGCTGCTGATTTTTTTCCATTTTTTTACCAAAATATAAATTCAAAAACAAGAATAACAAACCAGGACTAATACTTATTAAAGTCAAATAAGCATTGAAATAAAGCATTATAATAAAAGGCAAAATAATTGTTATTATGCTTGTAAATATATGAGGCATAATATTTGATGAAATACTAATTGCTAACTGCACATTACCAGTAATTCTTGTCATCAAATCCCCAATATCATTACACTCCTTGTCTTTCATTGAAGAACTTAAAATAATAGAAAATAGACATTGAGAAACTTCCCTATATAAACCATTATTTAACCTACCCATTAAATAACCATTCAAATATGAAGTAATAGCTGAAATACCAAAAATAATCAACATCCCAATAATAACAAAAGTTAAAAGCCCCAACTCTTTATTAATAAAAACATTATCAATAATAATTTGAAAAAATAAAGGATTAACAAAAGTAAAAGAATAAGAAACAACACTCAAAACCAAAATAAGTACAAAAACTAATGAGTACCTACGAACAAAACGATTAAAGAAAAAAAACAAATTAGATTTAAAAATATCGCCTAATCTCTGTAAAATTATCATATTTAATTTTCCTCTATGCATCCATCTGTGATTTTAATTATTCTTTGTGCTTTTTTAGCAATTTCTATATCGTGTGTTATTACAATAAGTGTGGTATCTAATTCTATATGCCGTTTTTCTAATAAGTCCATGATTATTTCACTATTTTCACTATCAAGTTGTCCTGTTGGCTCATCAGCAAGAATAATTTTAGGATTATTAACTAAAGCGCGTGCAATAGCTATTCTTTGCATCTGCCCACCAGATAACTTATTTGGGTGCTTATCACAGAACCCATCTAATCCTACAGCATTTAAAAGAACCATAGCTCTTTCTTTCATCTCTGATGATTTCAATTTTTCACTAAATAAAGGAATTTGAATATTCTCCATACTCGTAAGATTAGGAATAAGATTATGTAATTGAAAAACAAACCCAATAGTATTTCTACGGTATTTACTTAAATTTATTTTAGAGAGGTCATTGCCCATAACTTCAATGGTTCCTTCATCTGGTGTATCTAAACCACCCACCATATTTAATAAAGTAGATTTACCAGAACCAAAACTACCCATAATAGAAACGAACTCACCATCTTCAATACTTAAACTAATATTATTTAAGGCTCTTGTTTTCCCTTTATCATAAATTTTAGTCAAATTTTTAATATTAATCATATTATATCACTCATACCTTAATGCTTCACTTGGTTTTATATGCAATGCTTTTAACAATGGTATTATTACCCCTATTATTGGCATTGACAAAGAAAATAAAAAGCTTATACCAAAAATCCTAACAAAATTAAAGGTTTCAATGGTCTCATGTAAATTTGGCTCTCTTAAATAAAGGATTAAAACCAATATTATTACTACAATCCATGAGATTAATAGCTGGAAAATTGATTCTAATAAAATCAAAGTTAATACTCTATTATTAGTCCATCCTACACTTTTTAAAACACCAATCTCCCTTGTTCGATCACCAACAGCCTTTAACATCCCTAACATAATAACTAAGGAACCAATAATAACCAAAAAAACATTAAGATAAAATAATAATTTCTTTAAAGAATCAACCATACTCTTTTCAATCAATGAAATATCAGACACATTAAAATCCTGACTCATGCCTGCTTCATTTGGAAAATTACTTGAATTAGATATATTAGCCATTGCTAAAGAGTAGCTATTAGTAATATTATCTCTAATTTCAGACTGATTTAATAATTTACTAACTAATGGGGTACTGAATTCATTTAAAGCGACACAAACTACCATTGATGAAATACCAATAGTTAAAAGAATTATGGTGAATATCGTTCGCCATTTACTCCTAAAAATATTCTTTAAAGCAAAAGAAAAAAATAATAAACCCATCTTATCACCAATTATTTCATTTATTTTTCAATGAAGTTTGATTAGTATTTTTATGTATTAATAATTCCAATACCTTTTAAAATAAAATACTATCTAAATTTTGTTTGTTCAGTTATATTGCAGTGAAAACTAATAAGAAACAACTTATTAGTAATTTATTTCATATTTTACATTTATTAATATAAATTAATATAGGCTTCATGTCACGAAATCATTGTTTTTCCATATTACGATATAAATATTCCTTTTTTATATTATTGAATAAATATTTCAGTATCAATGCACTAATTAAAACGATGATTGTTAATATAATTATTATTGTATTAGATATAGATAAATCATGCGGTTTTAAATAGTTGACTATATATAAAAATACTCCAAACATGCCAAAAAAGCCAAAAATAACTATATTTTCTAATATTTTCATGATATTCTTTTCACCAAATCTTATTAATATCCATAATCCAAATAAGTTGTATATTGTACCTAATGCTAACGGTAAAAATAATGCAAAATAAAGAGTCTTAATACTATTGATATGCTCTATAGGCGAAATATAATAAAAGATTAAGAAAACTACTGATAAAATTAAAGTTGCTGGAATAGATATAAGAAATATTGAAAGTATTTTTCCATAAACCACATCTTTAACTTTAATAGGCAAAGTAAATATACTTTGGAAATTATTGAATAATATTTCGTTATAAAATTTTTCATTAATTAAATGCAAACACAAAGAATTCATGAAAAATATAGGCATTATAATCATTAAAAGAAGCTGACCATATGATTGTGTAGAGTTAGTAGGCATGATATTTGGTATTATATAAAGAATTAAAAGTAATATAAAACTAAATAAGATATTGTACAAAGTTTTCTTATTTTCATAAGATTCTTTAAGTTCTTTTAATAATACTATCTTAATTTTACTATTCATGATTCTTCTTCCCTTTTTATAATATTGAAATATCCATCTTCAACACTTTTTGCTTCAATGAACTTAAAAATTATACTATTCAATTTAAAATCAACATTATGATTATTAATTAAAGTGAAAGATATTAATCTATCTTTAATCTCAAGATTTTTTATATTGTTTCTATATTTTTCAATATATTTTTCTCTCTCAGAATTAGTCTTAAAAACTAAATAATATGTTTTTTCACTGAATTCATCTTGGAATTTTTTTATAGATCCATGAAATAAAATCTTTCCTTTATTTATAATGGCTAAATCCGTACATATCTTCTGTATTTCTTCTAAGTCATGGGAAGACATAAAAATAAGTTTATTATTTTCTTTCATTTCTATCATTAAGTCACGTAAAATAAGTCTGGATGCTGGATCAACTCCATTTGTAGGTTCATCTAAAATTAATATTTCAGGGTCGTTTAATATTGTTTTAGCAAATGACAACCTCTTTTCCATACCATGGGAATATTGATAAATTGGTTTATCTTTCCATTCACATAGCTCTAATTTTTTAATTGCTTTTAATGCATTATATTTAGCATCACTATATCTTAAACCATAAAGTTTTCCACAATAAATAAGATTTTCTAAGCCCGTCATTTTAAAATTCAAACCATGAAAATCTAACATAGCTCCTATACGTTCTTTTGTATTTATAGATTCAATACTATCTTTATAAAGATTCATGCCTAATGTATTTACAACACCGTTATCCTGTTTTAATAAACCTAATATTAATTTTATTGTTGTTGTTTTACCTGCACCATTAGGTCCTAAAAAACCAAAAATTTGACCTTTTTTAGCCTTAAAAGAGATATCTTTCAGAATATGAACATCTTTAAAATATTTATTAACATCACTCAAAAAAATATCGCTATCTTCCATATTTATCCCCCATTAATAAACAACTCATAATCAACCATTATTATTAATTACAATAAAGGCATTTGTATAGCAGATTTTATAATTTATTTTATATAAATATAATCCTTAAAATTTTCCCCCCATTTACAATTTTTTTTAATTTCGTCGTATTTCATGGTTCCACGAATCATACACCCTTTACAAAAAATATTAAACTCACAATCGCCACATATTTCATCATTTGGACTATCAATTTTATGTATCTCTTTTTTACTTATTTTAGAAAGAATATTAACTACATTTTTAGAATTAATTTTTCCAAAAGAAAAATCATAATTATGAATGCTGGATAATACACACAATTTAACATTTAATGATGGGTTAATAGTTAAATTTTTTGACCCCGCCCCACAATTACGGACAACACTATTATCTGGAATAAGTTCTTCCATATCTTCAAGTTTTAATACATTTTTTATTTTCTAAATTCTCTTTCTATAGTTCCAATGTCTTCTTTACTAAAATTAAATTCATTTGACTTTGCTCTTCCAACAGGAATTGCGAAAGAATATCTCCATTTATCAATTCCTAAACTTTTGACAAGTGAGATAATATTAAAAACATCACTAATATTTTGTGGAGTTATTGTTATAGCTACAACACAATCAATATTTTCATTATTAAACTGTTTGAGTGTGTTTTTCACTTTTTCAAAACTACCTTTAACATCGCAGAAAGAATCTACAAAGCTTTCATTAGATCCATTCAATGAAATTTGTAACTTTAATTTATTTTTGTGTCTTTTAAATAATTGAATTTTTTTTTGATCAAGTAATGTTCCATTACTAATAATTACAACTAAATTAAATAAGTTTAAAGAATATTCAACAATTTCATTAAAATCAGGGTGTGATAATGGTTCTCCCCCAGTTAATTCAATAGAAGATAATCCCAAATTCTTTAATTCGTGCAAAACAGATAATAATTCTTTTTTATCCACGAAATTACTATTATCTGAAGAACAATTATTATAGCAATGTTTACATTTTAAATTACAATAATCTGTAAGTTCAACAGAAATGTGTATTGGTACTTGAATATCCCAATTTCCTACAGGTTCATTAACATTTGAGAATTTATTAATTGTAAAAAGATAATTATTTTCATTGATGAATTTTATTATTGTGTCTTTAAGTTCAGTATAGTTTTCATTATATCTTAAAGCTAAATTTTCAATCACCTGCTGTAAATTTCTTTTACCATTAATTTCATTAACAATTCTCGAAGCATCAATATTAATAAATGAATTTTTAATTTCATTGTCATCTCTAATATAATTAAGTATAGGTCCTCTATGCAATGTAAAATGTTCTTTTAATATATAAACTTTATTTAAAATAAAATATTCCTCCACTAAAACAAATTTTATTTAAATAAATATTGTATTAAGAGATTGGGCAATAATTAGGAAATATTCAAAAATAATACACTATTTCATTGGAATAAGTAGTTCAGCATGTACATGTAGCTATACACATTTGGTACTTTTTCCTATTAAAAAATAATTATTACCCACTCTCTTAAGATTACACTAATTCAGATAAATATTTAAATTTTGAAAACCCTCCTAAATCAATGTTGCCAAAATAAGCAATATCAACTGATTTGACACCATCCCTCCCTCAATTTGTAATGAATTATGTAATAATGCTTACCAGAACCATACTAATGATGCTGCAAAAGCTACCCAACCATAAGGTAGCCAAAGTATATCAACACAACCAGCACAGGTAATACAATTTGCACCAGATGGACTTATTTCTGGATTCACTATTATTCACCTCCTTCAAAAATTTTTAAATAACCCTATTTCCTTTCCATATATAAGAAAAAACATGGAAACCGCTCTCTATAGAGCAGTTATAAACCATTTTAATTAGCTGAGTATGTATTCAGCACCAGGTATACCAACAGGTATATTAATAGGGGAAGTTATAGTTATTCCTAAGAATTTATATGTAATTTCAGCATTAATTGACGCTTGTGTGTCTGGAATTACTACTTTTTTAGGAATTCCGTTAACTACATCAACAGTTGCCGTAATATCAGGTACATTAAGAGTAATTAAATTATTCTTAATAGTAAAATCTAAGCCAGGGCTTATAAAAGTATGAACAACTGAATTTATTAGATCTGTAATCTTCTGATTAACGGATATGCTATAACCTTTTCCTTCTAAAATAGCAGAATATGCTCCATTACTAAAATTACTAAATTTAGGTATATTTAAAGTAAAACTAGTATCTAAATAAGGTATATTTATAGTAATAGAGTTACTTGCAGTTGTTTTTTGCACTGATTCTGCTTGGAGTGTAGTAGCAGCACTTGCTGCACCTAATCCCATACTTAATATCAAACAACCAACCAACAAACCATATATTTTAAAGTTCATGATAAATCATCTCCTTTTTTTTAATTTATTTAAAATTATATAGTGAACACAGTATAATAAATGCATAATTGAAAATGATACCATATTCACTAAATAAAGTTTTCAACTATGTAGTATATAAATGTTTCGGTATAAAAAAACTTCAAAATACAAATTATTACTATCTCCCCCCCCCTCCCCAATATAATCCATTTAAAAGTTTTTATTTTAAAAATAAAGTTTAATTAAAGTATATTGGATTATAACTTGAAATATTTTTAATAGGATATCCATATTCAATGAATTTGAATAATTCATTTAATATATTTTATAATATGTTTTTAAAGATATTATTGTATTTTATTTGGGTTATTAATGTTTTTTAGTAATATTTTTTTCTGGTGTTTGTAAGCCTAAATCTTCAAAAAACAAATAAAAAATGATGGTGTAAAAAATGGATGGAAATTTTCATTTTCATTTTTTGAGATTTTTAAAACGATTTTTTAATGTTTATTTCCATAATAAAATATTATATATGTCTATTAATAGTTATAAGTTATTATTTTTCATATTATATTGTTTTGAAATTAAATTAATACATATTATGCCATGACTTTTTTATTTTTTCCATTATAGATTAAATAATATCTTATCAAGCTAAAATATTTGTATAATATGAAATATAAACAAAGATTATGAAATACTTGAGTTTAAGTGCTGATATTCTTAAAAATATTGAAATTTAGCTTTTTTTTAATTGTACATGCAGAAGAAAATCAATATTCAATGTTTCATTCATTTTAAAAAAAAAGATAGAAAAAGAATATCATGCAATACCAATGATTATCAAACAGTATTAATTGGTAACACAAGAAATAATTGGGAATATAATAATATATATATTGTATAGTTAGTTAAAAAAGATAATAATAAATTTATTCAGACTAAATTAACTAATTCCGTTTTAAAACTAAATAAAAAAGTTAAGAATAATTATATGATTAAATATATTATAATAATGATTTAATGAAGAAAAAATTGAGAAGAAAAAATTGAAAATAATCTTTAATATGATAAAAAATTTGAGAAAAAATAAAAATTAAAAAAGGAAGAATAAAAAAAACAAAAAAAACTTTTAAAGAAAAATATATAAGCCCTTTTGGTGAAGATTTATTAGATGGTGGGGAAACACTTGGCATTGTCCTTTATTTTTACTTAAAATAACTATAATGATTTAATATATATTATATTCTCTTTAAAATAATTATATTATCATTATTAGTTTTAAAAATATTATTTTACATGAATTATTGGATTCAAATCTTTAAACAATTATATTAACAATTATAAATTTATTATTATAAAAAATAAGATTAAATAATATTAATGTCAAAGAACTAAAGTTTTTAAAATAACTAAAAATTCGTGATTTAGTATATATTATAAAGCGAAAATCATGTTATAATATCATGCTTTTAACTAAAATTTATCATTGTTAAAAAAGGAGTATGAAAAATATAGACAATGAAAAATAAATCATGCTTAATATGAATAAAAAATGAGTATATTTTCTAAAAAATGATTTAATAGAATTATTACCACCTTTTATTAAATATAAATCTATTAAATATAAATCTATTAAATATAAAATTAATTATATAAAATCTAAAATTAGTGAAAAGTTTATAAAAGAGTTAATAGAAATAATTGAATAATGTAATTATTTAATAAAATCAATAAATTATTTTTATAGCTTTTATTTTTATAGTCTTTTGTGAAATTAATTTTTTCATGTTAAAATTCAAGTTTGATTTTCATAAAAATTTCATTTTTAATTAAAAATGTTAATTATTAAATTATAATAATTAATATTAAAAAATAAAAAAAATTCATTTTTCTAATGTAAATAAAAAATTTCACTAAATAAAATTAGAAATTTTATAAATAACGAAAATTTAAAATTTAATTTATATTTAAAGAAATATTTTATTATATATTATTTCTAAATAATATATTATTTTCTAAAATATTTACTTAAAATTTGAATATATATAAAAATAAATTTATAAGACAGTGTAATAAAAATATAAGATATTTGTTATTATTACTATTATTTGCCTTGGTAGTGTAGCCTGGATAACACGTAGGATTGCGGATCCTATTCCCTGGGTTCAAATCCCAGTCAGGGCATTAATTTTACTAACTACTCATTTAAAACTAACTATTCCTTTAAATAAAAATTATATCTATGAAAAATAAAAATGATTTTATGTTAAATGCTGAAACATATTTAACTGATACTGAAGGTATTGGAGGAAGTATAAGAAATAAATATGAAGATTTCTATGTTGAAGAAATTCCTCTTTATAAACCAAGTGGTGAGGGTTCCAATCTTTGGATTTTGATCGATAAAATAGGAAGAACAACTTTAGATGTTTTATTAGATATTTCAAGAGATTTGCATATTAGTAGGAAAAGGATGGGTTTTGCAGGGATGAAAGATAAAAAAGCTCATGCTCGCCAATGGATATGTGTAAGTAACATTAATTCTCTTGAAGAAGAAAAAGAAGTTATTAATTTAAAGGATAAAATATATAACACTCAATTTTTAGATATTAAACGAAACCAGAAGAAATTGAGGATGGGTCAACTTATTGGAAATAAATTTAAAATATTAATTAAAGACCTTGAAGATGTTGAAAAATCATGTACTGTTGCTAAAGAGGTTTTAAATATATTGGAATTAAAAGGTGTTCCGAATTATTATGGTTGGCAAAGATTTGGAAAACCTCGAACAAATACGCATTTAGTTGGCAATGCATTGGTTTTAAACAACTTAAAAGAAGCTGTTAGGCTGTATATTGGGGATCCACAAGAAAATGAGGATGAAATAGTATTTGAAGCAAGAAGAAAGTATGATGAGAACCATCTTAAAAAATCTCTTGATTTGTTTCCATTAAAAATGAGATATGAAAGAATGATGCTTAAAGAACTTATAAAAGAGGAAAATAAAAATGGTCTTAAATTAGATGATACATCATTTAAAAAAGCTATTTTTTCTTTGCCAAAGCCTCTTCAAAGAATGTTTGTGCATGCTTATCAATCAGCTTTGTTTAATAAAGTTGTGAGTGAAAGAATAAAATTGGGAATTGATAACTATATTGATGGAGATATTGTTATAGATAATAATGATCATTTAATTCATGATGAAAGTAATGAAAGATTAAATGATTTAATAAAAAACTTTGAAGCTAATCCAACGGCTCCTCTTTATGGTAGTAAAGTTCCTCTTGGAGGGAAAAAGATTGGTGAAATTGAAGAAAAAGTTTTAAAAGAGGAAAATTTAGGAAATGAAGATTTTTTAACTAAAAAAACTCCTAAGTTAGGGTCTTTTGGTATTAGAAGAAGTATAAGATTTAAGATTTGGAATTCATCAGTCAGTTCTACTGATGATGGAATAATTGTTGAATTTTCAATTAGTAAGGGTTCTTATGCTACCGCAGTTCTTAGAGAAATTATGAAAAAAGATGTTGTATAATGTTTTTATTTCCATATTAATTATTTAGTAAATAAATGTTCCCTAATAAGAGGTATTTTAATGAAAATTAAATCAAGGTCCATATCAAAAGGATTAGGGAAAGGAAAATTACTTTTTAGTAATGAACCTATTAGTTTTTTAGGTGGAGTAAACCCTGATACTGGTGAAATTATTGATAAAAATCATGAGCTTAAAGGAAAAAATATTAAGGATAGGATTCTTTTTATTCCTGGTGGTAAAGGTTCGACAGTAGGATCTTATGTTATGTTTCAATTGAAAAGAAATAATGTTGCTCCTAAAGCAATAATTTGTCTTAATGCTGAACCAATAATAGCTACAGGTGCCATAATATCTAATATTCCTATGGTTGATAGGCCAGAAACTTTGGATAAATTGATAAACAGTGTTGAAGTTGAAGTCAATGGTAACTTAGGTGAAATTAAAGTGGGTTCTTCTTAGCTTTATTTATTTTCTTACTTAAATCGTTTATTTATTAAACAAACATCAAACTATTATGTGTTAGTTATATTATTATATATTAATTAATATAAAACATTTAGTTATAAAATATATTGGTTTTAATGCATTTACATTAATATAAAAACATTTTTAAAAAAGAACTTTTTATTAGTAAGAGGTATGGTTCAAGTCAAACAGAAAAAGTAGATATTTAAAGGTTTAAGAGGTACATTTCAACTGTAATATTTGAGATTTATTTCAATGTTTAATAGTTCTTTTATTGGGTAAATTTCATAAATTAATTTTTTTCAGTTGAAATTCATCTCTATCCTAAAAATTTTACAATTGAAATCAACCTCTTGAATTTTTTTTTTTTGATAAATTTCTTTACACTTGAAATTCACCTCTCACTAATATTTGAGATTTATTAAAAATTTTACACTTGAAATTCACCTCTAAATTTAAGGATTTTTTAGCTACTATTTAATATTTTATTCTTATTTTTTTATAGAAAATCTTTGTATTAAACATTCTTAATTTTAATAGAAATCCTCTAATTTAAAGAAATTATTTTTGTAAAAACAGCTAATTTTTATAATCAATAATTAAAATTAATTATTTGTTTAAATAGATATATAATAATTTTTTATTATAATAATTAATTAATTAATAATTTTAATAGTTAAGTTTATTGATTATAACTTTTTTTAATTGTAATTGATATAATATATAATTCTTTATTTTATTTTTAAATGATTTTAAACAATAACGATTTAAATATTAATAAATATCATTTTTTTAATAAATATCTTTATAAGATATAATTTAGATAAATTACATTTGAAATTTAACTTTTATTTTTAATTGATATTATAACAACTTTTTACATTTGAAATTTAACTTTTATTTATAATAACTATTTTAAATTAAAAAATATAATACGAGGGATTTAATGGAAAATATTTTTGAAGATATGGATAATGAATCATTTATTTTTAATGATAAAAGTTTTCTTGATCATAAGTTTTTACCTGAACATTTGCCTCATAGAAATGAACAAATAATGTTGGTTGCAAAGTATTGGAGTGAAACACTAAAAAGTAAATCCCCCTCTGATATTACAGTTTATGGAAAAACAGGCACAGGTAAAACCGCTGCAGTAAGATTTGCTAAACAACAATTACTTGAATATGCTGAAGGTAAAGATGTTCCGATTAGAATTGAATATATAAGATGCACGGATTACAATACAGAGTACCAAGTAATTGTAAGATTATGTCAACAATTAGGAGCAGATGTTCCTTGGAGAGGATGGACAAAAGCAGAAGTTTTAAATGTTTTTAGGGGTCTATTCAATGGTAAATTTCAAAAAAAGACTGTTTTAATAGTAATTCTTGATGAAATAGATATTTTACTTCAAAAAGATGGGGATGGTGTTCTTTATACCTTAACAAGAACGAATAATGTTTCTGTTTTATCAATTAGTAATTATGTTGAATTTAAGAAATTTATCACACCAAGAGTCATGAGTAGTTTAAGAGATAAAGAAATTGTATTTCCTCCATATAATGCACAACAACTTGAAGATATTTTAAATGAAAGGGCAAAAATGTCTTTTAAAATTAGTATTGATGATGAAGTTATTAAACTTTGTGCAGCATTAGCAGCTAAGGATGAAGGGGATGCAAGACATGCACTTGATCTTTTAAGAACAGCAGGCGAAATTGCTGATGAAATTAATAGTTTAACAGTCACTGAAGAGAATATTAGACAAGCAAAAGAAAGAATAGAACATAACATCACCACAGATATTATTTTAACTTTACCTACTCAACAACAAAGAGTTTTAGAGTCTATTTTAAATCTTACAAAGTTGAATGAAGAAATCAGTTCAGGTAAACTTTATGAAGAGTATAAAAAAATTTCTATTGAAGACTCTTTGACTTACAGAAGAGTTTTTGATATTATTAATCAATTAGAAATGTTAGGAATTATTTCTACAAATACAATTTCTCGTGGAAGAGGTAAAGGAAGAACCAATATAATTGCTCTTCAATGCGATATAACACTTTTAGAAGATACTTTATTTTCTTTTTAATAACAGATTATTTAAACTAAAAGAATATAATTTAATTAAATAAAGATAAAACAAAAAGTTTTATTTAAGTTTTTTATATTAGGACTCATGCACATAACATATCACAAAATTTTTAATTAAGTTAAATTGAAAATAGCTATAATTATTTTAGAAGTATTTGTATTAATTAATAATATAGTGATGTAAAAAATGTTTGTAAGTAATCATTATTTTTAAATATCTTATTTTTATAAATTTTAAATTAATATTAAATTAATTTTTTAAATAATAATTTTTATTTATTTATTTTT
>JAITOM010000174.1 GCA_031289975.1 Methanobrevibacter sp.
CATCCGATTTCTCCAGGTTATTTTTCTTTTTTAGCTAATATAGGATTAAATTTTGGTTGAAATAAATGTTATTCAGTCTGAAAAGGTTATTCAGTCTGAAATAAAAAATAGCTTCATAAGTAATTAATATTAAAAAATATAGAAATTTTCTAACTTATAAAATCATGGATTTTATAAATAACAAACATGTAAAATATTAAGTTATATTTAAAGAAATATTCTCATTATAACTGGTATTTCCAAAATATTTATTTATAAGGTTGAATATATATAGTACGAAACTTAAATTTTGGCAAAATCATTGTTTTCAATTTCCTTTTAAATTTAATTTTTTTAATTAAATTTCTTATTCTTAATGAATAAATAAAATAAAAAATTTAAATTTTAAATTAATAAAAATATAAAGAAATTTTAAATTAATAAATATAAAGAAATTTTAAATTAATAAAAATATAAAGAATAATATTTTAAATTAATAAAAATATAAAGAATAATATTTTAAATTAATAAAAATATAAAGAATAATTTTGAAAATTAAAATATTTTAATAAAATTAAAAAATTTTGAAAATGCCAAAAATTTGGTTCTTGACTATAGTAGCTTTAGTAAAGTTCTTAACAAATAATTTTTTTAAAAATAAATATTATTAAAAAATATTTATTTAAAATTAGTTATATTAATTTAAATAAACTTATATTATTTAAAATTTAAAATTATAGATTTTTATAAATTTAAAATTATAGATTTTTATAAATTAATATTTAAAATTAAATAATTTTAATAAAAAAAATTATCATCCAAAATTTAAGAACTTTTCCAAAATGACTATAATTTAATAAAAAAATTTATAATTCAAAATTTAAGAACCTTTCCAAAATGACTATAATTTAATAAAAAAATTTATAATTCAAAATTTAAGAACCTTTCTAAAATGAATATAGATAAAAATAAATTTACAAAACATTATTAATTATATTGAAGTAAAATTGTATAATAATTGTGATAAAAATGAATTTAAAGCCTAATATTAAAATAATAGTCATGCTTCTCTTAGTTATTATATCTATAACTGTTATTGGAGTATATGCAGATGTTGAAAGTCAAAATACAACTCAAACTTTATATGGTTTGGATAACAATAATGAAATAAATAATAATGAAATAAATAATTCTTCTAATACTACAAATCAAACATTAGAGCTAAATAATTTGAGTATAAATCTTTTAGACGGAGATTTTAGAGCTAATAGTGATATTTATGTTGATCCATTAAATGGTAATGATGCTACTGGTGATGGAAGTGCATCTTTACCTTTTAAAACTATTAATAAATCTGTAACTGGAGCTGCAACTGGTACTACTATTCATCTTAGTAATGGTACTTATACTGGGGTTAATAATACGAATATTAGGATTATTGTTAATGATATAACTATTACAGGTGAAAGTAGTGGTGGTGTTATCCTTGACGGTGAAAATGTATTGAATACACGTTTTTTTTATTGTTATGGAGGAGAATATAATATAACTTTTAATAATATAATTTTTCAAAATGGTAAGGATGCATTGGGCGGAGCAATATTCGTTAATAATACAGATGTTTTAACTATAAGCAATTGTAGCTTTATAAATAATCATGCTGTAGGTGAAAGTGGTGGTGGGGCAATTCATTTTAATTGCACATTAAAGCTAAATAATGACCAGTTTATAAATAATAGTGCACCAACTGGTCTTGGAGGTGCTTTATATAGTGATGGTGGAGATTATTCATATACCAGTAATTGTACATTTATAGGAAATAATGCGACACATGGTGGTGCAATAGACCATGTTCATGGAAATCAAGGGACTGTTGTAAACTCAGTTTTTATAAACAATACAGCAACATCAGTATTACCTGCAATACATGGTGGTGGTGCTATACATATTCATGGTACTGTTGATGATATAACTAATGTGGGTTTCACTATAGAAAATTGTAGTTTTACAGATAATCATGCTAATAATAATGGTGGTGCAGTTTACACAGAGGATATAAACACACAAATAATTAATTCTAATTTCACAAATAATTCCGCTGCTAATGGAGGAGGAGCTGTATTTACTTCTAATTCTGATGGTTTGAAAATTGATAATTCCATATTTACTTACAATACAAATAATACAATTTTTATTAATGGAAATAACAGTATTTTAACCCATCTAAAAATAATGAACAACACAGGATATAATGATACAGAAATAGACAACCGTAATGCTCTCATATTCCTTGGTTACAATAATACTCTTAATAATTCAGATATAATAAACAATACAGGAAACGGTGTTTATTTCAATACTGGAGGGGGAAACTATCTTGGAAGTTCAACAATAATAAATAACACACGTAATGGTGTCATAATAATTGGGAGTAGTAATAATATTATTAACTATAATCGCATATATGAAAATGGTCTTGGTATGGATATAGGTATGAATCTACCTAGTTCTTATAATAATAATATTAATCATAATTGGTGGGGTTACAATAATATCACAGACCAAATCAATGATACTGGTATCAATACAAATAATACAGATCACTATGTTCTTAACTTATCTGCTCCAGATATTAGTACCTTAGTAAATGCAAGTAAAATATACAATGATTCAAACATGAGTAATGCCACACTTAAATATAATTTCATACTTAACACAAGTGATAGTCAATACGATAAACCTAACTCACTTCCTTATTTTGTTGTAGATGTGGTATTTAAAAACAATACTGATGATGATATTATAAATCAATATCTTGATAAGGATATTAGAGATCCTAACTCATACAGTCAACTTATAAGATTTTTAGCAAGAACAAACTATTCTGTTGAAGCATTATCTGATGGTGAGGATGTTATATTAGATATTCTTTCTCCTTTAATGGCTAATGTTACAATAATTAAAACTGCAAATAATATTGATGGTGTCGCTGATGTTCATAATGATACCAATATTAACTTCATCTTAACTGTGAGAAATAATGGTCCCGATAATGCTACAAATGTCATAGTTAAAGATCTTTTAAATAAAACTAACTTCCAATATCTCTCAAACAATGCAAATGCAACCTATAATAATGTTACTGGTGAATTAACTTGGAATGTTGGAGATCTTGAAGTCAATCAAAGTGTCTCTATCAATGTTAGTGTTAAAGTTATTACAACAGGTTATTTACTTAACATAGCTAATGTTACAGGTGATAACACTCCCCCAAATCAAGATAATGTGACTATAAAATCACATCCAATATATGATGCAGTGATTAATAAAACGGTTAATACTACAAACACTAATATTGGTGATCTTGTTAAATATACTATAACAGTTAAAAATCTTGAAGATTCACAAACTGTTAATGTAACAGACATACTTGATAATAAATTAAGATACATTTCATCTAATTCAAGTCAAGGTAACTATGATTACAATACTGGCTTATGGGAGATTGGTGAATTAGCAATAAATCAAAGTGCAAACTTAGATATTATTGCAGAAGTAAATGGTGGTGAAGAAATTGCGAATCTTGCAACATTATATTCCCAAAATATACCACCACAAGATTCTTATGCAAACATAACTGTGAATCCACCTATAAATCCTAATGGAGATAAATTTGATCTTATGAAAAATACTGGTATTCCTATATTACTATTTTTAGTTTTAATATCTATAATCGGAGGAACAATTTATAGAAAAAGGAAATAAATAAAATTTGATCTTGATAGCAAAATCTTTGATTTCCCGTTTATTTCTGAAAGAAATTTAATTAAATCTTTGATTTAATGTTTTAAAAGTTTGTCTTTGATCTTCTTAATTTTTCAATTGCTAAAATCCATCTTCTTTTTACAGTGCCAAATATATTAATTTAAAATTATTTATATTAGCTAAAATATATTTATATTCTTTAAAATTTAAAATTATAGATTTTCATAAATTACTATTTAAAATTAAATAACTTAGTAAAAAAATTATCATTTTAAAATTTAAGAACTTTTCCATAATTGATTATATTAAAGTTGAAAAATAAAATATAAATTATAGTGAACTAAAAATGTTTTTAAGTAATGAGTTTTTTAAAAATATCTCTAAATTATCAATTTCATAAATAAAAATATAATATTATTTATTTTAAAAAATAAAATAATTAAATTTATTAATTAATAATTTAATAAAATATTAAAAAATATTACTAAAAATTAAGCAAATAAAAATAAATGATTAATTACAAACTTTTTTTATAGTATTTCTCCAAATTTTTGTAACATTTTATTTAAAAATTTTTATTAAAAATTATTCTTTAAATTACTCAAATTTTAATTTAAAGAGATATTAAACTTTTGTTATCGAAGACAACTTAGGAGAATCTATGATTCTCCGCTTTAAAAATTTAATGATAATATAAGTTAAGAGAAATACTATATTCTACCATGATATATTAAATTTTTAATTATTAAAAATGTTAGAAATGCACTAATAATAGCTATTTGGTGATGAGATGGAAGATTTTAGTCAATGGTTTCATAATATTTTAGAAGAAGCAGAAATAATGGATTCAAGATATCCTATTAAAGGAATGAGTGTATGGCTACCAAAAGGATTTAAAATAAGAAAACATATTCTAAGAGAACTTGAAAGATTAATGGATAAAGATCATGATGAAGTTCTATTTCCTTTATTAATTTCAGAAACCGAATTAGCAAAAGAAGGAATACATGTAAAAGGTTTTGAAGAAGAAGTTTATTGGGTTACTCATGGAGGAAATAAAGAGTTCAATGAAAAATTAGCTATTAGACCAACAAGTGAAACAGCTATTTATCCTATGTTTGCATTATGGGTAAGATCCCATATAGATTTACCAATAAAAGTCTATCAAACTGTAAATACAATGAGATATGAAACTAAACATACAAGACCACTTATTAGAGTAAGAGAAATCACCACATTTACAGAATCCCATACAATACATGAAACATATGATGAAGCAATTGAACAAGTCAAAGAGGGAATAGCTATTTATAAACAATTATTTGATAGTTTAGCTATTCCATATTTAATACACGATAGGCCTTCATGGGATAAGTTTCCAGGTGCAGATTATACTTTTGCCTTTGATACATTAATGAAGGATGGCAAAACTCTACAAATCGGTACTGTGCATAATCTTGGAGATACCTTTGCAAAAACATTTGATATAACCTATGAAGCAGCCGATGGAAATCATAAGTATCCTTATCAGACTTGTTATGGTCTTTCAGATAGAGTTATTGCATCTTTAATAGCTATTCATGGGGATGAAAAAGGTCTTGTTCTTCCACCATCAATTGCTTCCACTCAAGTTACAATAATCCCTATAATATTTAAAGATGGGGGTGAAGAAGTATTATCTAAAGCTAATGAAATTAAAGATATTTTAGAAGAAAGTGGATTTAGAGTTAATGTTGACAATCGAAATATTAGACCAGGTAAGAAATATTATGCTTGGGAGTTAAATGGAATTCCACTTAGAATAGATTTAGGACCAAGAGATTTAGAAAATAATAAGATGGTTATAATAAGAAGAGATACATTTACAAAAGAAGAATGTTCATTAAGTGAAGATATTGTATCTATTTTAAATAGTTATTTATCTAAAATAAATCTTAATCTTAAAGAAAAAGCATGGAATTTCATTAAAACACGCATGATTGAAATAGATGATTTAGATAAAATAGAAAAGATAGTTTTAGATGGAAATATTGGTTTAATTAAATGGTGTGGTGAGGATGATTGTGGTAAGGAAATTGAAGAGAAAACAAACTTAGACATTTTAGGAAAGCGACATGAAACAAATGGAGTTTGCATTAATTGTAAAAAAGAAGCAAAATATCTTATTTCAATAGCTAAAACATATTAAATATATGATGGAGGGATTTTATGGATGATATTTATGCAATTATTCCAGTGTCTAAATTTAATGATGCTAAAACTCGATTATCCCCATTTTTATCATCTGATGAAAGGGAAAACTTATTAAAAGTGATGCTTAAGGATGTAGCATCAATTTTAAAAAAATATGTTGATAAAGTAATAATTATAAGTGGGGATAGTGATGTTTTAGATTATGGAAAAGAATTAGGGTTGGTCACCATTGTTGAAGAAGAAAATTCAAATTTAAATCTTGCAATTAAACAAGCAATGAAGTGGGCTAAAAATAAGGTTTCAAAGATTATTATAATTCCTTCAGATATTCCTTTAATAGCTAAATCTGATATTCATACTTTAATAAATCATGGGAAATCTCAAGATTTCATAATCGCTCCTGCACGAGGAGGAGGAACCAATGCTTTAATAATAAAGCCATTAGCTATTGAAATGATGTATGGTGAAGACAGCTTTAGAAAACATGTTGCTGAAGCAATAGCTAATAATTTGCCCCCATTAGTCTATGATTCATTTTTCTTATCTTTAGATGTTAACATAACAGAGGATATTGGAGAAATATTATTGCATGATGAAAATTCTAATACAAAAAATTATCTAAAATCATTAAATATTTCTGTTAAACCGATTCATGGATTACAACGTTTAAAAGTATCAAGATAAAATGTGATTTTTGATGATTGGGATTTCAATAGCTGGATTTGATCCATCAGGAGGAGCTGGAATATTAGCTGATCTTAAAACATTTACTTCATTGGGTGTTCATGGAACAAGTGTAATTACAGCATTAACAGCTCAAAATCCAAAAAAATTCTTCTCAAACTATCCCATAACTATTGAATATATTGAAGAACAGTTTGATTCAATTATGGATGAATATAACATTAATTATGGGAAAACAGGAATGTTATATTCGGATGAAGTAATTAAACTAACTCATAAAAAACTTAAATCAAACTATATTAAATATGTTGTTGATCCTGTTATGATTGCAAGTTCTGGTGGAAATTTATCCAAGAATAATATTTCAAAAACTTTGAAAAATAGTTTGATTAAAGATTCAATACTTATTACTCCAAATGTATTTGAAGCAGAAACTTTATCAGAAATAGATATTAAAAACCTTGATGATGGAATCGAAGCATCCCATATATTAAACAAATATTCTAATGTTTTAATTACAGGTGGTCATCTTAATGGAAACAGTATATTAAATATTGATGGAAAGATAACAGTATTTAAAGAAGATTTAATTACAACAAATAATGTGCATGGAAGTGGATGTATTTTATCAGCAGCTATTACAAGTTATTTAATTAAAGGAGAAGAATTACCTGTAGCTATTAGTAAAGCAAATAAATTTGTTAGAATAGCTATTGAAAACGGTCGTTATGGGACTTTAGGATTTTGATAAAAGAGATTATATCCCAGTTTTTGAATTATTCACGGATTTTTTGTCATATTCAAAGCTAAATATTCGGGTGTGTCAAAAATTCCATGGTATAGTATTTAGCTTAACTTTATTAACATAATATATTATCATCAAATTTTTAAAAAAGTTTAATATCTCTTTAAATTAAAATTTGAATAATTTAAAGAATAATT
>JAITOM010000178.1 GCA_031289975.1 Methanobrevibacter sp.
GAGAATAATTGAAAAAAAGCAATAAAATTTAAAAGAAAATTCCATGAAGAATGCTTTGAAATGAGAAATTCAAATGAAGAAAATATTTAGTAGCTTAAAAAATTTGAATTACTATTTAAACTGAAATTAAAACTATTAAAATATTTAAAAATAGTTAAAAATGATTTTACATAATATATTGGAATTTATAACAGTTTTTAATCATATTTAAGTCTAAAAAAGGAGTATAAATTAAAAATTTTCTTATTTTAACAGCAGTGGGTAATCATATATAAACACGAATGGAAAACAGTTGAAACAGTATTTGAATACTTTAAAAGGGTGATGGAGTATTAATATTTATATAAAATGATTTAATCAGTATTAAAAAAGAGTTGTACTTAAGTTATATAGTTTACAATCTTAAAAGAATAGTGAAGCTCAAAGGTGCAGTATACTAAAGAAAAAAGACATTTATTATACAAGATTTAGTAGACTAATCTGGGGGAAAAATGCTATTTTTTCATTTTCAATAAAATATTAGTAATACTTTTAAGTTAAAAAGTAATATATTATTGTTTGGAACCTTAACATATATTTAATACAATCCAAATGTAGAACTGAAGAGTAAAAAGAAATATAGAAAAAGTAAAAATGAGAATGAATGCTTTAATAAAAAAATCAGTCATGTTTTAAGATTGAAAAATATAAATAAATAAATAAAAATGCATGAAATGCAAAAAAAGAACATATTATGAGCGATAGATTTATGTCCTGCTCTCTAAAATAAATTTATATTATTTAAAATTATAAATTTTTATAAAGTGATATTTAAAATTAAATAATTTAATAAAAAAATTATCATTTTAAAATTTAAGAAATTTTTCCATAATGATTATAACTTAATAAAAAAATTTATCTTTTAAATTTTAAAAACATTTCCATAGTGAATATAATATTTTTTATAAAAATTAATAAAGTTATTAACAATAAATACTTTATATGGAATATTTAAAATAAATTATAATATTTAAAAATTTTCTTATCATCAAATAAATTGTAGGTGATTAATATTAGTTTAATAATAGCTTATATTGGAAATAAAGGGTCTGTAATGGTGGGTGATAAAAGAAAAATAGCTTTCTTTGGAGAAAAAACAGATAGAGAAAAGTTAGAAGAAGAATTATATTCTGGAATCCTAAAAACTGATACAGAATTTATTAATAAAGCCAAAGAATTGAATATATCTTATAAAATTACTGAAGATGCTATTAAAATAAAGAATTTAGAAAATGCTCTTGTTGGTGAGGTTAGCACAAGAACAACAGCTGAAACTAAAAGAAAAAGAATATATGCCACTACAAATGCTTATAAAATCGTTGAGTTGTTAGGTTCAGAAATTGTATCTTCTGATAGTGGAAAAGGATCCATAATAGTTTTTGGTAATAAAATAACAAAATCTTTAGCCAATGAATATATAAATGAATTTTGGAAATCTAAGGTTAGTTTAAGGTTTGTGGGAGACATTTTCCTTAAAGTATTTGAAAAGATTGCAAATGAAACACCAACCATAGGTAAAGAATATGATGTTCTTATTCAACAAACTAAATATGCTCCTAATGAAGCAATGTCTTATTTGAATAATTTAGTTGAAAGAGATATTAAACTTTTAGATAAGTTTAGAGAAAAACTTAAAGTAGACTTATCTGAAACCAATAAAAAAATTCAGCTGGCATCTAAAATTATTTATGAAGGAAAAATTGGTAAAGTATCCAATATTGAGAGTAATATGTTGCAAGTAACCTTAAATCCTGATGTTCAAGCCTTTGATAGTGAGTGGAAATTACTTGTAAATCCTGGAGGTAAAACAATAATGTTTTTATCTGATGGTGCAACTGGAAAAATTGGGGATGAAGTGATAATTGAAAACGAAAATTTATGTTTAAAAAATAATAAAGCAAGTTTAAGTTGTGATATAATTTTATCAAAGATTTAATTTATCTTCATTTATTAGATTAATGTGTTTTGTAGGAGATAAGATGAAATTAAGATTTTTAGGAACTGGTGGAGGAAGATTTACCACTATAACTCAAAAAAGAATGACTGGAGGATTTAGAATCGATGGATTCGCTGGTAAAAACTTCCATATTGATCCAGGACCTGGTGCTTTAGTAAGATCACATGAATTTGGATTGGATCCGAGTGATTTAGACATTTTATTTGTTTCTCATGCTCATACAGACCATTATAATGATGTAGAAATACTTATCGAAGCTATAACCGAAGGAATGACTAAAAAAAAGGGTTTGGTTATAGGGAGCAAGACGGTTTTTGAAGGATGCATGAGCTGGGGACCCTGTATATCAAAGTATCATAAGTCAAAACCTGATTTACTCATGTTATTTAAAGATCAAACAATCAATTTTGATAAATTTAGTATTAAAGGAACAAAAACATCCCATGGAGATCCAGCTGGTGTAGGATTTCAACTTAATTCAAATAACTTAACAATATCCTATACAAGCGATACAGGATATTTTTCAGACCTTTATAAGTACTATAAAGGAACAGATATTTTAATTGCAAGTGTTTTAAGACCTGGAAAAAAATCTATTAAATGTCACATGTCAACCGATAGCTTTACAGATTTAGTCAATGAAATAAAACCAAAATTAGCTATTATGACTCATTTCGGACTTAAAATGATTAAAGCCAACCCAGAACATGAAGCTAAAAACATTGAAAAACAAACAGATGTTCCTACTTTAGCAGCATCCGATGGAATGTCGGTTAACATAGATGATAAAAATCCAAGTAACTTTGAAGTGAAACACTTAAAAAAATCGATAAATAACCTGTTGTAATATATTTAAATAATTGTATCCTCTTCAAATTTTAAATTATCTTCTTTTTTTAAATTAACCAAATTAGGTAACTTTCCAAATGTAGCTATTGACTCACCAAGAATGATTAAAACTCCATTAATATATTCCTCAAATTCTAAAGCCGTGTTCAATCCATTTTCAACAGCTTCATCATCTGTTTTTCCTACAACCTTATTAGCAATAGCTGTTGCAATAGCATCAGCAACACTTGCTTTATCAGATATTACAGAAATTGAATCTCCCCTACCATAACTAAATGAATAACCTACAGTTCCAGACGATGTAGCTAACCCAATAGGTGATTTTTGAGGTTTAAATTCAAAACCAAGTTCGGCTGATATTGATGAATTGCCTGAATATATCCCACAAATCACTTTTCTATTTTTGTTAATAAATGAGATATCTCCACCATTATTTACTATTGAAAATTCTGAACCATTTTTTATAAGTTCTTCAATAGTTAATTGGGAAATAGTTCCTGCAACAGCTGCCATAGGACCAACATTAGCTATTTTACCAGCTTCAGCCATTATTTTAATAATGTCCCTTTCTTCATTACTTTCAACATACACTGACTTATGAGAATTAAAAAAACTGTAATGATTTGAAATATAATCTTTAATTTCATTTCTTTTAGATATTATAAATTTCTTTAAAAAATCTACCTCTATATCTGAAACTATACTTATTTTTGTTTCTTCTAAATCGAAATTTTTTTTAAACATATTAACCATTTATGAAAATATCTAAAAACACTATTGCTCATAGACTCTTTAAAAACTTATTTAATTCATCCTTAATTTTAGAAATTTCACCAACACCAAGATGACCAAAGTCAGAATCATATACAATTAATTTAGAATTTTTTATCATTTTAGACATTGGAATAGCATCCAAATCAGGAGGAAAATATTGGTCTTGATTAATAGCTACTATCAATGTTTTAGCTACTATTTTATCAAGTTCATTTTCAATGTTATAAGAAGTTGTAGCATTATTTCTTAAAATAACATCATTTCCATCATACATTTTAAAATTTAGCATTAATTCATTCAAATCATTACCAATTTCATTATTACTTAGATTTCGATATTGTTTTAGTGAAAGACCAAATGGATAAACTACTTGATTAGCCAAACCTATAGATTTTAAAGGAACTTTATAATTTCCATTATTATATTCTGGATCATTTTCAATCAATGTATTTATAAATTTACTTATTGCATAATTATGACCTGCAAATTTATAACTACTAACTAAAGAGATTATGAAATCCACCTCTTCAGGATACAGAACACCCCAAGTTAAAGCTTCAAAACCACCCATAGAATTTCCAATTAACCCCTTAAGATGTTTTATATTAAATTTTTCATTTAAAAACTTTTTTTGGAAATTTACCATATCTTCAATTGTATATTTTGGGAAATTAACTCCTAAATTACTATTTGAAGGGCAATGAGAATTAGGAGAGCCAATGGTTGTAATTGAAACTATAAAATATTTTTCGCCACTCAATATTCCTTTATCATGAATTATTTCATGAAGCTTTCTAATGGATGTGCAACTCCCACCTAAACCATGAAAAAAAACTAATCCATTAATTATTTCCCCTTTTTCGTTTTTAATAGGTTTTCCTATTGTTGTATATTCAACCATCAAATCTTTTAAATTTTCTCCAGAAATAAAATCAAATTCTTCCAATGTATAATATTCAACATTTAAATTTTCTTCAAATTTTAACATAGCTTCTTCATTCATGTATTTCTCCCCAAGGTTATTACAAGATTATAGTGATGAAAAAATGTTTGTAATTAATCATTTATTTTTAAATATCTTATTGTTGAAAATTTATTTTCAACTTAGGAGAATTTATTCACCTGTTTAAGAATTTCAAATTAATACTAATTTATAGTCATTATAGAAATGTTCTTAAATTTTAAAATGATAATTTTTTTTATTAAATTATTTAATTTTAAATATTAATTTATAAAAATCTATAATTTTAAATAATATAAATTTATTTTAATTAATATAATTAATTTTAAATAAATATTTTTTAATAATATTTATTTTTAAAAAAGTTATTTATTAAGAACTTTATCAAAACTACTATAATTCCTACTTATTTTTTTAATTTTGATAATACTTTATCAGCTATTTTAACAACTTTTCTGTTTTTGTATAATTCTATTTTATGTTTTAAATTTTTATTTTCAATTAAAAGACTTTCAGCTGATTATATTTCTTTAGAAAAAGTGGCTGTATTTTCAAATTCTTTTTTATAAAATTCATAGCATTTATCAAATTTTAATACATTCTCTTTGTTATAATATTTCACAAATAGCTTTCTCATTATCCCCATATCTTCTTTATCAGGTAAATATTCCCAATTCAAACTTAATGCAAAAAAAATATCATCTACATGTTTTAATGTTTCTTCATTTATTTTGAAAGCACCTATATTAGGATAGGGAACTCCATTTATGTAATGTTCACTAATCTCAGGAAGAATTTTTTCAGCTTTAATAACGGAAAATAAAACATTATTTGAAATTCCATTTTTAATAAGGCAATTATTATACTGTATATCATGCAATACTACAATACCCTCTTTTTTCATGAAAGGTAAAATCATTAGTATATCTAATAATTCTCCAGGACATGAATGAACTGTATCCAATAAACATAAATCTATCTCCCCTTCCCCCGGTCTTATTACAATATCTTCAATAAATGATGCTGTTGTTCCCCCAGTATATAATTTCCATTTGTTTTTCAGATGTGGTAATTTTTCAACTAAATAACCTGTTTTACAATTTTCATCCCTATAATAACTTTCATTTTTATCTATAGAATATAATTGAGCATCAGAAATATCTTTTATAGCATTTAATATCACTATAGAAGATTCTCCTCCTGCAACACCAACTTCTAAAATTTTTTTAGGTTTTATTTCACATACAATTCCATTTAAAAATAATCTTTCTGATTTAGTCATCTCTAACTTTTCTAAATATTGCTCTACCTCTTCCAAAATATTATTTTGATAATTCTCGTAATACCTTTCTATTTCATCTTTTTTCTCCTTAATAATTAAAATTTTAGGCTCATGCACACAAAATATTATAAATTTATAAAAATCAATTAAATTAAATGCAGATATCATTATATTAATCACTGCTGTTAAAATACACTGTTGTTAAAATACACTGTTGTTAAAATAAGAAAATTTATCTTAACATATAAAAATTAAATTGTTAGACAATATCTAATTATATTAAATTTTCTAATTTTTGCAATGGATTATTAATTAATAATGATAAATATGAATCAATAGATTTAGATAAATTTTCAATTTCAGATTCAGAAAAATATGCTGAATCGTATGAAAAAGATAGTTTAAGTGTATCACCTTTAATACCATTAATAAATAGAGTATTTTTACTCACATTAACATTGTTTGGATTAAGAGATTCAATATTTATTAAATTTTGAGCATTAGATTTATTATTAAATATTTGATATTGTACTTCTTCATTGTAGTCATATATTATTCTAAGAGATTCTTTCGTGAGATCCTTCATGATTTTTTCTAATTCATTACTTGGTAGAATACTAATAGTCTTATTAATATTTTCACCTATCTCTTTTAAGTATTCCTCTATTGAATCTTTTGGATTAACATTGAAGAAAAAAGGAAAATGTCTTCTAAAAAGACCAAAAACATTATAATATATGTTCTTATCCCTACCATTAAAAATATATTCCAAATATGTTTTCTCTCTCTTAAATAACCCTCTTAAAGCCAAAATAATTGAAGATAAAACTATGGTATTTTGACTTACATTAAATTTTTTACAAAAAGATTCAATATTTTTGGGTGTATTTAAATTAAAATGGAAGTATTTAGTTTCAGAACTTGATTTCTTCTTAATTGTATTACAATAAGATTCTAAAAAAGAATCTTTAGTCTTATCTTCTAAATAAGATTTAACTTTAAGATCATTTTCTTTTTCAGACTCTAATAGATCTAAAACATAATCCAAATAACTAAATTCTTTCGTATTCATATTTTTATTATTATATATTGTAAAAACATCATTGAAAAAATTTTCAATCGAAACACCATCAGCGATAATGTGATTAAAAGAAGAAAAAATGGTTGTTACATTTTCATAATAATATATTCTAAAATCAAATAGAGGAGCCTTAAAAATATTAAAAACAGGAACATTCATATTATAAACATATATTGATTTATTATTTATAGGAATATCAATGACCAAATCATCACATCTTTTTTGATAAATTTCATCATTAACATCAATGAAAAACAGTTTCATATCTGGATTAACATCAATAGCTTCCATTATAGCATTTTTCAATTTAACAACATCAACATTTTCCATAATTAAAGCAATATGAGTATCAAATTTTGCAGATGAAAAACTTTCATCTTTCATTGCATGATAATAACTTAATTGTTGAGGAGACAATGGATAATGTTCTCTTGGTTCATGTTTTTTATAAGTTACTTTCTCTTTATTTGATACTAACTTTTCAATTAGTAAAATTGTTGGGTTGGATAATAATTCAATTGGGTGGATGTCAACATGAAACTCTTCATATATTCTATTTGTAATTTTGATTACAAGCAAAGAATGTAAACCCACATATAAAAGATTAGTGTTAATTCCAAACATAGAATAAGGAAGTGTTTCTTTAATGATTGAATAAAGTTTCTCTTGAGTTTTTGTTTTAGGTTCAAAAATCTCATTATCTAATACTTCTTGAGTAGTGAAAAGTTTTAATATATTCTCAGGCAAAGCTTTTTTTCTATCCACTTTACCTCTTGCAGTTAAAGAAATATTTTCAATTCTTTCGATAACAGAAGGAATCATATAATCCGGAAGAAGTTCTTTAAGTTTATCTCTTATATGTTTTTCATCAACTACCTTATCAGATATATATCCTGCATATAACTTAATGTCATTATCCACATTTGTTAATTTAGATACATCAAACCCAGCTACTACAGCTTTACTTACACCATCTATTTTTAATAATGCATTTTCAACCTCAGTAGGCTCTACTCTATATCCATGAATGTTTACCATGAAATCCTTTCTTTGATAATAAGTCAAATCACAATTTTTATTGTAATAAGCTAAATCACCTGTTTTATATAATATTTTATCATCAAAGGATTTTGAAAGGGGGTTGTGGATAAATTTTTCTTTTGTTTGTTTTTTATCTTTAAAATATCCAAGAGCAATATTACCACTAACAGCTATTTCACCTATTTCATCTTTTTTATTTATTTTATTCATATTTTCATCAAGAAGATAAATATATGAACCTCCTACTGTTTTTCCTATTGGAATTTTATCATAGAGTTTATCTACTATAAAATAACTTGCAACTACACTTGTTTCTGTTGATCCAAAAATATTTATTATTTTGGTTTTTTCACTATAAATATGGGAGGCTGCATCAGAAGCTATTGCTACTGTTTTTAGCACGCCATCAGCATATTTTAAGAAAATTTGAGCAAGTTGTGGTGGGAAAAAACCTAAACTAATCTTATTTTCTAATATATATTTTATAAGCCATTTTATATCCGTTACCTTATTATCTTTTATTATATGTGTAGTAGCACCTCCAGATAATGGAACAAATGTGCATATTTGGCCTGCACCAACACTAAAAGATGCAATGTTTAACAAATCAATATCTTTATTTATTACCTCAAAACTCTGCATCACCATAAGTGAAAAATTCCTATGAGAAAGCATAACCCCTTTAGGCACTCCTGTTGTTCCTGAAGTCCAAATCACAGTAGCCAACTCGTCAAGATTATTTTCTATCAAAAAGTCTTTAGCAATAACATTATCCACAATTTCTTTATCATTAATCGATGATATAAACTCATCATCAATAACTACAGATGAATCCATATGATTAAAAATTAATTTCGCTCTCTCAATAGGGGTTTGTTTATATATTACACTATAGACAAGTCCCAATTTCCAACAAGCAAACATACAAGCAATAACAATTGGGCTTTTATATAGATAAATTGGAATAATTTTATCTGTTTTTCTTATTTTGTCTGATAGATTAATGGCTATTTTATTAATTAAGTCATTTAATTGCTTATATGATAATTCTTCATTTTCACATTTAACAGCTAAAGCATTAGGCTTATTTTTCACATTTTTTAAGAAATCTTGAAGTATAGAATTCATGATTTATAAACCTCAAATAAATTTTTTTCCATTTTATTAGATAACTATAGTGTTTTACCAAACTTTTATAACATTTTCTAAATTATGAGGGTGTCAAAAAGTATGGAGGTTTTGCAAATTTTGGATTTTTATATATAAAGAAAACCTCAAATTTTGATAAACCTCCATAAAAGTTTACACTCTCTAAATTATATTTATATTTATAAAAATCATTGAATTTTAATATAAATGAATTTAAAAGATTATTAATAAAGTTTATAAATATTAGGTATGTTATGAATATTAGGTAAAACACTATATTATAGTTTATAACCAAACATTTATAACATTTAAATGAGGAAAAATTTCATGAAAAAACAACTCATCTAAATTAATAATGAATTGAGTAAAAAATGTTATTATCATGTAATAACAGTTGGATAAAGGACTATACTATTTTTTTATTTTTTAACATGCTAATGTTTAGTGTTTAAAACTATATAATACTTAAATATAAATATTTTTAATTAGATTTTCAGATTTTCGAAAATAAATATTTCTATGGTGTTTTGTAAATTTATATAAGATTCTATTCAAAAAATTTTTTTACAAAATATTTTTTATTTAAATAAATTTAATTATACTTTATTCTGGTGGAATAGATGAACGATGAAATAATAGACAAACAAAGAATAAATATTAATAATATAGATAACAATTTTCCTGAAATTAAATCGTCTGATAGAATTGTTATTTTTTCACCACACCCCGATGATGATGTTATAGCTAATTTTGGACTTACAATATCAGCTATGAAAAAAAATGCTGCTGTTAAAATAGTTTACATGACTAATGGTGATGGTAGACCCAAAAGCTATTTAGATGATTATTTAAAGTTAAATAATATAACTAATTTTAAAGGAAATATTGGTGAAATAAGACATGCTGAAGCATTGAATGGATTGCATATATTAGGGTTAAATGATAACGATTGTATATTCTTAGGATATCCTGATTCTGCTATGAAAAATTTATTTTTAGATAATTGGGATTATGATAATCTTTTTAAAAATAAAAATCTTCCTAATTCTTATGATCACTCACCTTATACTTTTTCTTTTGAAAAAAAAGCTCCTTATTGTGGTATGAATGTTGTTAAAAACTTAAATCAAATACTTAATGATTTTAAACCAAATATAATATTAACACCAGACCCTACTGATGATCATGGGGATCATTGGGCTACTAATGCATTTGTACAATATGTTACTGTTGAAAAAGGATACAATAAATCAATGTATCATTTTTTAATACATAAAGAAGGCTTACCCATAATTTGTGCATATTGTCCTTGTGAAGATGTAATTATACCTTTAAATATAAGTGTCTTTGATGCTAAATGGATGAAATTACCTTTAAGTGATGATGATAAGCAATTAAAAAGAAAAGCTATTAATTCTCATGAAAGTCAAATTTATGAAATAGAAGAAAGAAATTATTTGGAATCATTCATACGTATAAATGAATATTTTACAGTTTATCCTAAAATAAAGATCCAAAAAATACCAAATTACTCTTTAAAACATGGGATGCCTAAATCATCATTCAAAAATGTAGTATTTAAACCAGATGATTTAAAAAATATTTATGATCCTTTAGAAAAATTGCTACAAAGGGATTTAGATTCCATTGGTTTAATAATAGATAATCAAAGTCTATATTCCATAGTAAAATCTAACAAAAATACTGATGATTATCATTACATATTCCACCTTTATTTGTATGATGGAAAAAAATATAAAAAGTTAGATATTGATGTTAAAGATGATAATGCAAGATATATCTCTAATACATCAGACAATATTATTTATCCTCAAAAATTAGAAGTCCAACATGAGAATGATATGATTGGAGTTAAAATCCCCTTAAACATTATTAAAGGAACTAAAAATATTTTAATAGCTGTTGACATCCAATACTCTTTGGATTACAGTATGAATACTACTCCATTAAGAGTTTTTGAAATTAATATTAAATTAATTTTTTAAATAATAATCTTTATCCTTTTATTTTTAAAAATAATAATTATAATTTTTTTAATTAAAAATTTAATAAATATGATCCACATTTAAAAACTTCATTACTTACAAACATTATTTAATACACTATATTTTATAAAAAAAGTATTTATAATCATTTCATTTATCAAAAAATCATTTTTAAATTTAAATATTTTAATAATATAGTGATGTAAAAAATGTTTGTAAGTAATGATTATTTTTAAATATCTTATTTTTATAAATTTCAAATTAATTTTAAATTAATTTTTTAAATAATAATTTTTATTTATTTATTTTTAAAAATAATAATTATAATTTATTTAATTAAAAATTTGACATTTATGATGTAATTTAAAAAATTTCATTACTTACAAACATTATTTCATATACTATAATTAAATCAAACCGATAAAGTGTAAAAAATGAAATATTCAAAAAACTTACTTATAATTGAAATAAATAGAATTAGAAATGAAATAGGTCATGATGAAGTTAAAATATTTATTAAAGATATATTCTTTGATGAAAAGACAGGTACGGTTTGGATAATAACAAAAGATAGGGGAAGTAAATCAGCTATTATAGGAAAAGGAGGATGGGTCGTTGGTCGTTTAAAAGAAGACTTAGCTATTAAAAAAATCCATGTTGAAAGCCATAGCGACTTTATTTTAAAAGAATATCAGATGAAATTATCCTTAAATAAACTAAATTCATTCATTGAAATGAAAAATAAAAAATTAACTAATTTTAATGATGATAAAATATAGTGATTTTTTAAAAGTATTTAAATAATGAAAATCATATCTTAGTTATATATCTGAGGTATGATTATGGTTGGTAAAATTCAAAAAAAAGTTATAAAACATTTGAATCGTAAAA
>JAITOM010000283.1 GCA_031289975.1 Methanobrevibacter sp.
AGATAAATCTTATCCTAAGTCATGGTGGGAACAATCTGGAAGAGTGATAATTGAAACTGATATTAAGAAAAATGATGCTTTAAAAAAAATCAGTTCTTTAATTAAAGATCTCAGAAATAGTAAAAATAATAGAAAGAAATGAAATTAAAAGAAGAACTAATTTTAAGGATATTAAATTATGAGGATTTCCAAAAACCTATTTTTAGTATTATTTTTTTCTAACTTATAAACTTTTTGTGGTATAATATGCGAACTTTTGGGGTTATATGTTTATCATAATTTCTTTAATTTCATGCAATTAATTAAAAAATTTTGGCACTGTAAAAAAAGGATGGATTTTCACAAATGAAAAATTAAGAAATGAAGCTAAAAGTTTAATTAAAATTAGTTATATTAATTAAAATAAATTTATATTATTTAAAATTTAAAATTATAGATTTTTGTAAATTAATATTTAAAATTAAATAATTTAATAAAAAATTTATCATCCAAAATTTAAGAACTTTTCCAAAATGTTTATAATTAAATCTGTTATTTTATTTATTTTTTAAAAATAATAATTTTAATTTTAAAAAAATTGATTTTAAGAAAAATTATAAGTAATAATTATTGCAAAAATTGGTACTGTAAAATTAGCATGGATTTTCACAATTGAAAAATTAAAAACATACGATAAAAGTTTAATGAGATGTATATGGTCTAAATGTTTTTATGCTAAAATCCAAATTCCAGATTGTGAATTTCCATCCTCTTTTTACAGTGCCCAAAAATTTAAGTTTCATAATATATTCAAACTTTTGTAATGATAAACATTAAACTGTTTTTTAATTTTCTATAGTTTTAGCTATTTCTAATGCTCTTTTATACCATTTATTTTTAACAATACAGCTCCACTAAAAAAACTGGTTTCTAAAATTTAGCTAAATTATATAAGGACAAAATTATTTTTTGTACAGTCCCTTTATCAATTATTTTTTATCAAAATTTTTAATTTTTATTCCATAAATAAGTATTATAATAAATTTTAAATTAGAATTAGATTATAAAATAATATTTATATTTAAATTAAAAGAATATTATACATTTATATTCATTTTAAAGTTTAATTAGTTAATTTAATGAAATTTAAAATCTTGGAGTGTTATCCAGTCTCTAAAAAATAATGAAATTGACTAAATAAAAATGAAAAATAAAAGAAGTAAATGTCTTAGAGAATTATGTCCCGTTCTCTATAAAAACTATTTATAAAGTTTTATATAATTGTTTAAATGAAGTTTTACCCAACCATAACTAAAAATTACTCCAACAACTCCTCCAACATTTAATCCATACCAAACACCAAATATTCCCATATTTAAAGGAATTGCAAATATGTATGAAAAGAGAGATATGAATATAAGAGAGCGTAGTAAGATTATTATTAATGAACTTGGTCCTTTTCCTAATCCTTGGAATGTAGAAGTTGGAATTATACCGAATGGTATCGTAATAAAATATATTGACATTATTCGAAGAAAATCAACAATTCCAGACATTAAATCTGTGTTGGCATCACCATAAGCAAATATTAGAGCTATTTGATCTGCAAAAATAAATATAAAAATGGATATTATTATGGAGAAAATTAATCCTAATTTAATTGAATATTTAAAGGCTTCATCCATTTTATCATATTTTTTAGCACCAAAATTTGCACCTACAACAGTTAAAACTGCGGTTCCTAAACCTAATTGTGGAATTAATACCATTAATAAAACTCTCCATCCTGCTGTAAATATTGCAACACCATAATTACCAGAAACAATTGCTAAAATTAGATTCAAAATCATTGATAAAATTGACATTATTAAAGTATCCGCTGAAGCAGGTAAACCTACATTCAATAAATCCTTTATTATTTTTCCACTATATTTGAAATCTTTTTTATTAAATGATAAATATGTACTTTTCTCAATAAACAACCAATAAGCTATTACAATACAAGAAATTAATGCAGATAATATTGTTGCCCATGCTGCTCCTGCCATTCCCATTTTTAAGGTATAAATGAATATAGGATCCATTATAATATTTATAACTGCAGTTATTGCCATTGCATACATGGCACGATTAACATCACCTTCTGATCTTAAAACACTTGCACCCACATTAGAAAATATGAAAACAAATAATCCAACAAAGACTATGTATCCATATTCAAGTGCTAAGTCTATTGAAGTTCCAGCACCCATAAGCAATAATAAATCTTTAAGGAAAATACATAGTACTATCATTAAAATTATTGAAATTACTACCGTTAAAAGAATGGAGTGTATTGCAGCATTATCTGCTTTATTTTTTTCATTTGCACCTATATATCTTGCAATTAAAGAATTAGCTCCTGCTCCAAGCCCAGTTCCTAAACCAACAACTATCATAAACAGTGGTGTTGCAAATCCTAATGCAGCTAAACTTTCAGTTCCAAGTCCAGCCACCCATACTCCATCAGCAAGGTTATATGCCATAGTAAGAAAGATAGCTACCATCATGGGATATGCTAATTTTCTAATTGCTCTTTTTGGATCTCCAGTTATTATTGTAATATTATCCTGATTTTCATTCTCATTCATTTTATTAACCTCATTATTCAAGTATTTTAATAGATTCTAAGGACATTATCTCTAAAATATCCATCAAACTTTCTTTTTTTATATTTTCTAATTTATCTGTAATCGATTTTTCCCATTCATGGTTTAATTTTTCGATCTCCACTGCAATTTTTCTTCCTAAATGTGTAAAATAAATCACATATTTTCTTTTATTCACTTCCAATCTTTTTCTTTTAATCAATCCTTTTTCTTCTAATTTTTTTAATCCAACAGCTACAGTTCCCTTATCAATGAATAAATCTTTTGCAAAATCATTCTGCGAAATATTTTCTTTTTTAAGTAAATGTAAAATAAAAGGGACTTGTCCTGCTGTAATATCCAATTCTTCTAATCTACGATTCAAATATACATTATGAGTTCGATATATTATGGATATCAAAGCAGCTAATGGATATTGGCAGTCAGAATTCTCATTAAATTTTTTTATAGATTTCATACCATGTTACACCTCATAAATTATTAAAAATCAATGAAATTGATTAATTTCATTATCAAAAAATCAATTCATTGACTTCATTATATTTGTTTGTTAACCCTATTTAAATGTTGTGATTACAACTGTTGTATTAACAACAATAAAGATCTTAAGAAGAATGAAAAAATTATCAGTATAAACTAATCCTAAATTCATTATTTTACCTAATCATATTTAATTTTTACAATTCTTTATTTTTAAATTCAATAAATTATTTATAACTAACAATTAAAGATAATTATATTAATTAAACTAATTTTAATAATTTAAAATTTTCATCTTTAAGATTTTTTAATAAAAATTTTTATAAAATATTAAAAAAAAAGATAGTTTAAAAAAAGAGATAATTTTACTTCAAATATTATAAAATAATTAAATTAAAGGTTTTTAGCTATTTAAATAGCTGTTTAATCCTAATAATCTATAGGTGTGGAAAGTAGATTATTTTAAATTAAAATAGCTTAAACACCCATTATTTTTATCAATTCTTTTTATATTATTATTTATTTAAATAAAGAAGAATTAATTTAAATAAAGAAGAATTAATTTAAATAAAGAAGAATTAATTTAAATAAAGAAGAATTAATTTAAATATAGTAGTTTTGATAAAGTTCTTAATAAATAATTTTTTTAAAAATAAATATTATTAAAATATATTTATTTAAAATTAGTTATATTAATTAAAATAAATTTGTATTATTTAAAATTTAGAATTATAGATTTTTATAAAGTAATATTTAAAATT
This sequence comes from Methanobrevibacter sp., assembly GCA_031289975.1. Lineage (GTDB taxonomy): Archaea > Methanobacteriota > Methanobacteria > Methanobacteriales > Methanobacteriaceae > Methanovirga. Next base: position 3,869 of record JAITOM010000283.1, read on the forward strand.
AAATAATTTAATGAAAAAAATTATCATCCAAAATTTAAGAACTTTTCCAAAATGACTATAAAGAAGAATTAATTTAAATAAAGAAGAATTAATTATTTTTAATATTAATTTAAATTCTTTAAAATTGTTATATTTATATAGGATTAGCATATATAATTGTAAATAGTGAAAAAATTATTTTTCATGAATATTGGGACTGTGAAAAATTCAACTGAGACTGGGCAACAATTATGAAATAGTCAAAAATAATGCACCATTTCATTGAAATAGGTAGTTCAACATGTAAAAATGTGTTTGAAAAAAAATATTAAAAAATAAAAGTAGAGGATTATAAAATATCACTATATTCTTTGTAAATATCTTCAAATACCCATTCCATTGATAAGTATCTTTCACCAGTATCTGGAAGAATTACAAGAATTTTTTTACCTTTATTTTCAGGTCT
>JAITOM010000302.1 GCA_031289975.1 Methanobrevibacter sp.
AATTATTATTTTGATGAAGTTCACGTTCATGATGAAGTTATAAACTCAATTTTAGATTATTCAAGAAATTCAGATCCAAATGAATTCATGTCACTTTTTGATGGAGAAATTAATAATAAAATCTTAACAATTACTGGATTAATATTTTTACCTGTTGAATCATCATATGACGGAGCTATAATGAACACTGGTATGTTGCCAGTCACAATAAAAAATTGGGGTTCCATTCATAGTCATCCAGGATTAAGCGCTTTACCATCCAATACAGATCTAGAAACTTTTGCAAAAATAGGAATATTTCACATGATAATATGTCAACCTTATAGGATTGAGGATATTAAGGCTTACAATAAATATGGAGATAGTATAGGTTATAAAATTATTAAAACTCCTTTAGATGAGTTATATTAAAAAAATTATTAAAATAATAAATAACAAGCTATGATTTCTTGCCTTGATAGCAATGATATTTATAAATATTATAATTCAAATCCTTCAAATTGACTTTGATAAAGCTTAGAATAATGACCTTCACTTTTAATCAATTCATTATGACTACCTTGTTCAACAATTTTACCTTTATCCATGACAATAATTTTATCAGCATTACGAATAGTACTTAAACGATGAGCAATCACAAAACTAGTACACTTTGAATGTAATGCCCTCATTGCTTTTTGAATTAAAATCTCTGTGCGAGTATCTACTGATGAAGTTGCTTCATCTAAAATTAAAATATCTGGATTAGATAGGAACAAGCGAGCAATTGTTATTAGTTGCTTTTCTCCAACTGATATAGAACTATTATCATCATTTAAAACTGTTTTATAACCTTCTGGTAAGTAAGATACAAAATTATCAACATAAGCAGATTTAGTAGATTCCATGAACTCTTTATGGGAAATTTTTTTGCCTTCTTGAAGACCATATTTAATATTTTCTTCAATTGTACCATTGAATAACCAAGTATCTTGTAATACCATACCAATACTGAGACGTGAAGTTGCTCTACTCATTTCACTAATATTTTTGCCATCTAAAGAAATTAAGCCTTTATTAACCTCATAAAAACGCATTATTAAATTGACTAAAGTTGTTTTACCAGCACCAGTACTACCAACAATAGCAACAGTTTGACCTGGATTAGCAACTAAATTCATGTTCTTAATTAACTTGATATTTAGATCATAACTAAAACTTACATCCTTAAATTCAATTAATCCCTCTGTTGATTCTTTAGTTTGTGGTAAATAACTATCAGATATTTCTTCTTCACTATCTAACAAATCAAAAACACGTTCAGCCGAAGCAAATGCAGATTGGAGAAGATTTATTATCTCTGCTATATCAGCTAAAGGTTGACTAAACTGATGAACATATTGAATAAATGCCTGAACTTGTCCAAGTGTCATTTGTCCACTAAGAATTTGTAACCCACCAATTAATGCTACAATAACATAGTTCAAATTAGTAACAAAATCAGTAACGGGAATAATTATTTGTGAAATGAATTCAGCTTTAAAACTATCATTATAAAGTTTTTGATTTTCTTGGTTGAAATTATCTTTAAATTTTTCTTCTTGACCATAAACTTTAATTAAAGTTTGACCAACAACAGTTTCTTCAACTTTACTATTAATAATACCAATAGATTTCCGTTGCTTTTTAAAATATGGTCCAGATACTTTCATAATAATAATGAAGATTATAATAAAGAGTAGAATAGTAGTTAGTGTAATCAATGCCAATTGCCATGATAAGACAAACATCATAAAAACAACACCCACAATCATCAAAATAAAATATATTAAATCAGTCATAGTTTGACTAAAAATCTCTGTAATATTGTCAATATCATTAGTAACACGACTTAAAATATCTCCACGACTATTTTGATCAAAATAAATAAGTGGTAACTTCCAAATCTTCTCTTCAATCTGTTGTCGTAAATCATGAGAAGCATTAGAAACAATATGTATTGATATCCAACCAGCCCCCCAGTGTGTGAAGTATTCTCCAAGATAAATAAAAAAAACAGTTATTAACAGTGGAAAAAATAAATCAAATCTTATAGCATGATTTTTAACACCATCCCAAACTATATCAGTAATTTGTCCTAAAACAATGGGACCTAATGCGGCTAATATTGCTGAAAATAATAGTAACAATATCATTGCAAGTAAATGTAGATTTTTTTTAAAAAATAGCTTAAGGAGACGAGTAATCATCATAATCTTTCCATTCATTACAAATCCTCTTCTATATTTAATTGTGAATTGACAATTTCTTTATATATTCTACATTTTTCAAATAATTCATCATGTTTACCTGAACCAATAATTTTTCCATTATCCATCACCAATATTTTATCAGCATTACGAATTGTTGAAATCCTTTGATCAACAATAATGATAGTGGAATCTTTAATATTTTGAGCTAATGCCTTACGTAAATTCACATCAGTCGTATAATCAAGGGCTGAAAATGAATCATCAAATATTAAGACTTTAGAGTCACGAAGCAATGCTCTTGCAATTGTTATTCTTTGTCTTTGACCACCACTAAAATTACTACCTCCTTGCACTACTTCAGATTCTAATCCATCCTTTAAATTATTTATAAAATTGTTAACTTGAGCAATCTTTAAAACTTTCCATAATTCTTCATCACTTGCATCAGACTTACTTAAACGTAAATTATCTGCAATTGTACCACTAAATAGGAATGATTTTTGAGGTATTATGCTTATATAACTATTTAAATCATCAATAGACATTTTTCTAATATTAATTCCATCAAATGAGACAATACCCTCAGTAACATCATATAAACGAGGTATTAATTGCAATAAAGTTGATTTACCACTACCTGTAGAACCAATAATAGCAGTAGTTTCTCCAGGTTGAGCCGTGAAGTTAATTTGTTTTAAAATAGGCTCAACATTTTCATTAATAGGAAGATAACTAAAATCAACACCTTTAAATTCAATCAAACCTTTAGGATTTTTTATTACAACAGGATTTTTAGGTGAGTAAATTGTTGTTTTAGCATTTAATACTTCTAAAATACGTTTAGCAGAAACTTCTCCTCGTGTTAGTACTCCAAAAAATGTAGCGGCCATTAAAATAGCTGTCATAATATATGACATATATATAATGAATGCAGTAATTCCCCCTATTTGCATATCTCCTTGATAGACTAAAATACCTCCGTACCACATAATTCCTAAAATTGACAAATTAGCAATGAACATAAATGTTGGAAAAATTATTGCCAATAAACGTCCAGTAGCAATATTTAGATCATATAAATCCAAATTTACTTTACTGAACCTTTTACGTTCAGTTGATTCCTTAACAAAAGCTTTAACTACTTTTACACCAGTGATTTGATCTCTTAAAATTTCAGTGATTCTATCAATTTGTTTTTGTAAGGATTCAAAAAGAGGATTAATTTTACGGTTGAAAATTATTGATATTAGAATAATTATTGGAAATGATGCTATTACAACAACTGATAATTTTATATTTTCCAAAAGTGCCATAGTAATTCCACCAACAAACATTATTGGAATATTAACAATAATTGTTAATATAAGTGATAAGACTAATGTAAATTGCTGAATATCATTGGTTGCTCTTGTAATTAAAGTAGATACACCAAATTTATTCGATTCTTGAACTGAAAAATCTTGAATTCGAGAATATAAATCCATTCGAACATCCCTTTCAATTGCTAAAGATACTTTAGTACCAAAAAATTTGGCTAAAGTTGAAAATATAATTTGTCCAATTACAATTATCATCATCAACCAACTATGATTCCAAATATAATCAATATTACCAGTTATAACACCATTATCAATAATTTCAGCATTTAAAGTAGGCAGATATAGCAAAATACTGGCCTGTAATACTTGAAATATTATTACTCCAATAAATGAAAGCATATAAGGTTTTAAGTAAGACTTCAAAATCTTCAACATTTAATTTAACTCCAACAACAGAATATTCAAATTTATCAATCTCAAAGAACAAATAAAGACATTTATTTTGATAAAACTTTCTTTAAGGAGAATTTATAGGGTAATAATAATTTGTACATTTATTTATATTTATTGATACTGTAAATTTAGCATGTTTTTTTTACAATCGAAAAATTAAGAAAATGGGCTAAATCAATGTTATATACATGTTCGAAATTTTTCTGGTTAAAAATCAGATTTCAGATCTCGAAAACAATGCTCTTTTTACAGGCCTATTTATTCATAATTCCTATTAAAATCATTAATTAAATTATTAATGTATATGGTATAAATTTTTTCTACCTAAAAACCAAATTCTAAATTCTAAATTTTCATCCTCTTTTTAAAGTGCATATAAATTAATATTATAAATAAATAATAGAGAGTGTCAAAAAGATGGCTCCTGGAATTTTTGGGGATATCTCAAAATCATCTAATAAGACTTTATTCCCAATTTTTACTCATTATATGGTATGTAGTCAAAAAATAATATTAATATTGTTGGGAACCATAAAGTAAACTTAGAAAATTAAATTATTATCAAAATTAACATGATTGATAGTATAGCATTTTGTAAAATTATTTTCTTTTATTTATATATTAATTTTACAAAATCCAATTAAATATTTGCAATCAAAAATGATTTTTATTTCTTTAAATTAAATTTAAAAGACAAATATTAACGTTTGAAAAAATAATTTGCAAAATTTTTTTTTTTTGAATATATTGATGTAAAAAATATTTTTAATTAATCATTTATTTTAAATATCTTATTTTTAAGAATTTCAAATTAATATTAAATTAATTTCTTAAACAATAATTTATATTTTTTTATTTTTAAGAATAATAATTTATATTTTTTTAATTAAAAATTTAATAATTATATATCATTTTTAAAAACCTCATTACTTACAAACATTATTTCATACACTATAATAAAATACCTTAATTATACAGAACACTATATCCATTTTTTAGTCAGGAGCTAACATTTTTACACTCTCTAAATAATTAAATATCCATATTAAAATTAAAGAAAAACTTTCTTTTTCTAACTATAGTGCGAAACTTAAATTTTGGCAAAATCATTGTTTGCAATTTCCTTTAAATTTAATTTTTTTAATTAAATTTCTTATTCTTAAGAAATAATTAGAATAAAACATTTAAATTTTAAATTAATCAAAATATAAAAAATAATTTTAAAAATTAAAATATTTTAGTAAAATTAAAAAAATTTTGAAAATGCCAAAAATTTGGTTTTTGACTATATGTAAACTCTATGATTTTCGTCATTGATAAAATTAAAAAATTATTTTGTAAAACACCATATAAATTGATTTTTCTTTGAAGTATTAAATGAATGACTTAATATTTGTTTATATCAATTAAATAAATCGGGGCTGTGAAAAATTCAACTGATAAATTATTATTTTTAATGTTTTACTCGAATGGACGATAAAGTAAAGTCTTTTTTAGTACCAGATTGACATATAAAGTTATTAAAATGCTTTAAAAATGGAGTATTATAAATACTGAATAAAGTATTATATTTTCATCAGTTGAATTCTTCACAGCCCCAATATTTTGAGGACTTTATAAGATCAATGCAATGTTAAAAAAGGACTTTTACTTATATACATTTGAAAATAAAAAGTTGGAAAAATAATTTATCACTTGGATTTTTCACAGCCTCATTTTTTTATTGCTTATATTTCACATACTCTTTTTTTTAGGAAATACTAAATTTTAGTTAAGAGTACGAATTATGATATAATTCTTGTTTTATAAAATAATATGTGCAACTTTTTTATTTGTCTAATAATGATTAAAAACTTAATATTATAATGATCTTATTTTTTATAATAATGAATAATTAGGACAATATAATTATTTTAAAGAGAATATAATGTATATTAAATTATTATAGCTATTTTAAAGAAAAAAACAATAACAATTGTTTCCCATCCCCTTTGAAATAAAATTAACAATACTATAACAAACTTAGATATAACAAAGCAAAATCAAATTTTTAACATTTTAATCTTATCCCAAATTAATTACATCAGCAATTATCTTTACAGATTTTCCTTTATTCATATCCGAATGAAATTCATCAATCCGTATAATATTAATACTTTTAACATTATTGCCTAAACCATTATTTTTTGATAAATTCAGAGATGACAAAGTATTATCTTCTTTGGCTTTAAATAAAACAACATTTCCCCCATATTCTTTTGGTCTGTATTTATACATAGATTCTGATAATAAATTATTTTTATATATATATTCTTTAAACTCATTAGAATTTATTTTGTTATAATTGGGAGAATTTTTAATTTCTTTTTTTAAATACTCGTCCTCTTCTGTTATTGCAATATCAATCAATGATTGTTTCATATCTTTGTTAAAATCTTTGTTAAAAAATATTGGATCTAATAAGTATAGTTTAACTACTTTTTCATCATGCATTTCTAATATTCTTGCCATTTCATAAGCTATAACACCACCTAAAGACCAGCCCCCTAAATAATAAGGACCTTTAGGGACTATTTTTTTCATATGTTGTATATATATATTCGCAAGTGTATTTATCGATGTAAGTTTCTCATTATCATCATAATAAGGAAATTCTATTGCATAAAATCTTTGATTTTTATTTATATGTTCAGATAATTCTATGTATGTTTCACTTCCGCCAAAACCAGGATGAACAAAAAATAGTGGAGTTCTATTTCCTTTTGAATTGAAAGCATAAATATGATCATGATTATTATTTTTCAGTATAAATTGAGATAATTTTCTAACTGTACTATTATTAAATATAATTGAAACAGCTAATTCATTATTAAAAATCTTATTTATTTCATTTATCAGTTTTATTACCAATATAGAATTTCCACCTAAATAAAAAAAGTTATCTTCCACTGATATTTTATTTTCATCTATTTTTAATACATGACCATACACTTTCACTAATTTCTTTTCAATATCACTTTGAGGCGGGACATAACACTT
>JAITOM010000325.1 GCA_031289975.1 Methanobrevibacter sp.
GCTTTAAGAATTTCTTTATGGGAAACTGCAGGGGACTGATGAAAAACACCATCAACAATACCAATAATATCAGGATTTTCATCTATTGCATGGAGAATATCATTTCTTTTAACTGGTGGTCTATAATCAGCATCCAATATTTTACGACTTTCTTCAACCGATAAAGAAGGACCTATAAAAACTATCACTTTTTTATCAGACATTTAAACTCCATGATTCATAATATTTATTGATTTTTTGAAAAAGGGACTGTAAAAAGAGGATAAAAATCCTAATTTGGGAATTTGAAGTTTTATAGTGCTGTTGATAAAGTTATTAATAAACAACTTTTTTTAAAATTAAATATTATTAAAAATAAAGAAAATCAAAGATTTTATAAATTTAAGAACTTTTCTAAAATGATTATAGCAGAAAATACTTAGACCACATATATCATTAAACCTTCATCACATCTTTTTAATTTTTTCAATTATGAAATTCATCCTATTTTCACACTGCAATTTTTTCAATAATAGCTATTTCTTCTTCTGTTAAATCATATAATTTATAAACAATTATGTTTATTTCATTATCAATAAATTTTATGTCTTGTTGCAATGGTTTAATAATATTTATGCTTTCAATGTATTCTTTTTCTAATATATCTTTTTGCTTGCGAGTAATTGACTTATATTGCTTTTTAACTTCTTTATATAAATCATCAAATGTTAAATCATAATAATTATGAAGTTTCTTATTAATATTTTTAATATTAAAATCACTTATTAAATATTTATAAAAAGACTTTGTTTCTTCTTTTAATTCTTCATTAAGGTTAATAATAGTTTCTACTTTAGAAATAAAAATTTTTTGTGATGATGGTATTAATTGAGGAATGGAATACTATCAATACATTTTGTAGAATAAGAGTGATATCCTCCTTTTCGCATGGGTGTTATTGAATGAAGATATTTTTCCATTAATTTAGAATTCAATACAGCTAATAAATATTTTATAGAATAATCTGAGTTTTCCATTGTAATTGAGAACACCCGAGCACCACTAAATCCAGAGCCACTGATATCTATACCAAACTTATTTTGTTTACTTTCACCTGGAAAAACAATTTTTTCTTTTTTAAATGTATTTAAATTTCCATGTCTTATTAATTTGTACCATTTTTGTTCTTTTTCTAAAGTTTTTCTAGAATCTTTTCTTTTTCTCAATTTATTTTCATTTGATTTTAAATAATTAAAAAATTTAGGATATTTTTCAATTTCATTTACAGGTAGAATTTCTGTTTTCTCATTATATAACTTATATGGATAAATTATATATTTTGATGGTTTTGAATAAGAATATCTTTTACAGTCTCCAGACCTTAAAAGTGGAATAAACATTTCATTTTCAATGTCTATATTTCCTATATTTTCAAAAATAAAAATGTCATCGGCTCCAGAAATAATTCCAACCCAACATTTCGCAATTTTTTTTAAAGGTGGATGTTTTTTAAGTTTTTCAAATATTTTTATCAAAGAATAATCTTTTAATGGCCATGATTTTTTATCTAAATTTGAAAGGTTTATATTTTCAAATTTTAATGAATTTAAATTTTGATTTAGTTTTTTGACATGAGAATATTTAAATGACTGAGAGGATGATTTACTAAAAATAAATATACTTACATAAGTTAAAGCATCTTTAAAAATAGGTAAATCTCCAAAATCAATAATTAATTTCATTTGTATGGTTTTTAAAAAAATTTGTCTTAATTTTTCACCATAATCTGTATTTAAAAAAGCATTTGAAGAGATGAATCCTGTCATCCCATCATTTTTTAAAATATTTTGAGATAATTCTATGAATAATATAGATAAATCCACTTTTTCATGTGTAGTAATATATTTTTTTTTATAGTAATCAATTTCAGTATGTGGAATATTTTGAATTCTGACATAAGGAGGATTGCCTATTACTATATCAAATCCATCATTTTTAAACACCTCAGGATATTCTTTCTCCCAGTTAAATGCATTGTCTATGAAATTAGAATCACTTATCAACGAATTTCCACATTTAATATTTTTATCAAGATTTGGTAGTTTTAATCCTTTTTTAGCTATTTTTAAAAACATTGCAAGTTTTGTTATTTCAATGGATTCTTCATTCAAATCTACACCATAAATATTATTTAGAATGATTTTTCTTCTACTTCCAATATCATCAAAATAAGGATCTAAAGACTTATTATTTTCATATTTCATATCATGAACTGTTTTATGAATATTGAGTAAAATATCAGTAGCTTTATTTAGGAATGCTCCACTTCCACAAGCAGGATCAATAATCTTAATGTTTTTAAGTTTTTCATCTAAAATATCAATTTCATTAATATGTTGAGAAATTAAATCGTTAATTGTCTTAGCTTTACCATTTTTACTAAGATAAGGAATAATAGTATTTTCACATATATATTGGGTTATGTAGTTTGGTGTGTAGAAAATACCATCTTTTTTTCTTCTGCCTTTATTATTTGGGGTTTTTTTACTATAATCTTCTTCTTTTATTTTTTCTAATTCTCCAATACTGTTTTCAAAGATATGTCCTAAAATATTAACATCTAACTCCGATGAAAAATTAAAAGAAGAAACAACAAGTAAGTTTTTGAAAATTGGATTAATTCTGTCTTTATAATTATTGCCTATTTTATCTTCAATAGCTTTTGAATATTTCTCAAAATCCCATTTTTGGTAAGATTCATTGAATATAGTAAAATCATCCACAAAATCCCTAATTTTAATGTTATCAAAATCTTCTTTAAATAATCCACCATTATAACTTTCAATATTTTTGTCAGGATTTCCTTCATTTACAAACATGAATAACTCATTTAATCTATCCCATAATGTGTTTTTAAATAGGTTTTTATGATTTATTGGAGTTATTAATGTTTCTGTAGAAGTTTCTGGAGGAAGTAAACCTAAATCTTCCGCAAAACAAATGAATATATATCTATTGAGGATTGATTGAGCATAATGAATGATTTCTGTTTTAGTTTTTTCAGGATGGTTGTTTTGTAGTTCAGCTATTATCATTAATCTTGTTTCACTGAATAATTTATAAAAATTAGATTCGAGATTTTGTTCAATAAGAATAGTGCTTTTATATAAATTAGAAATTATATTATTATCCAATAGAGAATACTTAGAAAATATTAATAAGAATAATTGCAGATTTTCAGGTTTTTTTGATGTGTTTATTTCATTTAATTCTTCAATATTGAAACTTATATAATCCTCTTGATTTGATTTGTTGTATAGTCTGAATTTATAGTAATTACTTACAATGACCCATTGGATACTTTGTTTTTTAGTTGCATAATTGAATGCTTGTTCAACTGCACTAATTTTATTGTTATATCTTTTATCAAGATTTGTATCTGATCCTTTAAGTTCAATAACTGCATATGGTTCTTTATTTTTAAGTAATGTAAATTCAACTGGGTGTTTATCATCATGTTTTTCTTCAAAAGTGTAATCTCCTTTATTGTTGTATCCTAAAAGTTTGGTTAATATTTCAATACTAAAATTAATGTAGTTAACTTTTTCTTCTTTTAATTTACCTTCTTTGAATTCATTATTCCAATTATGGACTATTTCTCTTTTTTCATTGTTTATTTTGAGTTCTGTTTTATGTTTATTCATCAATTGTTTTATCTTAGATGAGTTAAACAAAGATTGTTCTTTCATGATAATAGATCCAATATTATATTTCTAATTTTAATATTAAAGTTTTAATTAAAAGGATTATAATTATTATTTTTAAAAACGGAAATTTTAAAAACTGAGAATAAATTCTCCTAAATTGAAAATAAATTTTCATCAATGAAAAAAATAAATATTTAAACAATTAAGTTATAGTGGTTTTGATAAAGTTCTTATTAAATAAACTTTTTTAAAAATAAATATTATTAAAAAATATTAATTTAAAATCATTTATATTAATTAAAATATATTTAAATTATTTAAAATTATGAATTTTTATAAAGTAATATTTAAAATTAAATAATTTAATAAAAAAATTATTATTCTAAAATTTAAGAACTTTTCCATAATAATTATAATAACTATACTATAATAACCGAGAGTGTAAACTTTTATGGAGGTTTATCAAAATTTGAGGTTTTCTTTATATATGAAAATCTAAAATTTACAAAACCTCCACACTTTTTGACACTCTCATAATGGCACTGTAAAATTAGCATGGATTTTCACAATTGAAAAATTGAAAACAGACGATAAAAGTTTAATGACCTGTATAGGGGCTTAATGCTTTTATTCTAAAATCCAAATTCCAAATTGTGAATTTCCATCCTCTTTTTACAGTGCCAAATTAATTATACAAAACACTAAAATATATTTTAATAATATTTATTTTTAAAAAAATTATTTATTAAAAACTTTATCAAAACTACTATAATAATTTTTTTTATTAAGTTATTTAATTTTAAATATTATATTATGAAAATCTATAATTTTAAATAATATTGATATATCTTAATTAATATAAATAATTGTAATATAAATAATTTTTAATTAATAACCTTTTAATACTATTTATTTTTAAAAAAGTTATTTATTAAGAACTTTATCAAAACCAATATAATATTAGTAATAAAAAAAAGCAAAAATCAATCAATAATTTAGGTGTAAAAATGGAATTTTTTGATGTTATTAAAAATAGATATAGTGTACGAGGATATAAAAAAGATAAAGTTGAGAAAGAAAAGTTAGATAAGGTTTTAGAAGCTGCCAGATTAGCCCCAACTGGTGTTAACTATCAAGGATTTAAGGTCATTGTTATAGACACTGAAAAAAATAAAGAGGGTTTAAAGAAGATTTATGATCGTGATTGGTTTGTTGAAGCTCCATTAGTTTTGTGTGTTGTTGCTGACAAATCAAATACTTGGACAAGACCATGGGATGCTAAAAACATAGCAGATATTGATGCAACCATTGTTATGGATCATATAATTCTTGCAGCCACATATTTAGGTCTTGGAACATGTTATATTGCAGCATTTAAAAAATATGAAGCTATTAAATTCTTAAACTTATCCGAAGAATATGAACCAATTCTATTTAGTCCTCTTGGTTATTCTAATGCAAATAGGGCAGATAGACCAAGAAAGCCTATAACTGAAATTGTGGAATACAGATAAACTAATTTAAATATAAGCATGGAATCGGAATAACCTCACAATTATTAGTTTAAGGAATAAAATGGATATTAAAGCAGAATTACCAGTTGATGAACAAGATTTTAGAAAATTAATAAATGGAAATATGCTATATGTTGATAAAACAGAAATTGTTAAGCGAATATTGGATATTAAAAGGATATATCATTTCCTATCTCGTCCAAGAAGATTTGGAAAATCATTACTTGTAAGTATGCTTAAAAAACTTTTTAAAGGGAATAAAAAATTATTTAAAGACACTTACATTTATAATAATTGGGATTGGGATGAAACCTATCCAGTTATACATCTTGATTTGAATAATCCAAAGGCAAAAATCCCCTGAAAAATTTGAAAAATCTTTAAATTTGTATATTGATTCTGTAGCAGATAATGAATTTGATATTAAACTTAAAGCAGAATTTTCAAATGATAAATTAAGAGAGCTAATAGACAATATTTAATGGTAAATAAAAAATGAAACCAACTATTTTAAAAGCAAAAAATGAGAAAGAGATTGATAGATTAGCTCAACCTATATTAAAAAAAGGATTTAAAGAAATCTCTAAAGATGAACTCCATATTATTTTAAAGAAAAGAAGCTTTGGTAGTCCTATAATTCATATTTGCTTTTTACTTTTGATTTTCTTTGGAAGCATATCTTTTTTCCAAAATATACCTTTTTTTAATCTTATTCGAGATTATAATTTAAATTTTATAGATTATATTTTGCAATATTTCGTCTGTTTTTGCTATGCAATGTATATTATTTTTAATCTATTCATGAAAACTAAAGTAGTTTTAATTACAACAGAAACAAAAGATATGGATGGAAATCCAATTGAATTCAATAATATTGATGATTTAGAGTGTTTAAAAAATTAATTTAAATATCATCAATACTTTTATGAGTTTGTTGTACAATTAGTTTCATAAAAAATAATTTTTCAATTATTGTGGTTTTGATGGCACTGTAAAAAGAGGATGGAAACTCGCAATCTGGAATTTTTGGTTTTTTAGCAGAAAACATTTAGATCATATACATCTCATTAAACTTTTATAATATGTTCTTAATTTTTCAATTGTGAAAATTCATCCTAATTTTACACTGTCATATTTTCATAGTTATAGTAATTTTAAAAAGTATTTAAGTAATAAAATTCATACTTTATTAATTATTATTTAAAAAATTAACTTAATTATTAATTTGAAATTCTTAAACAGGTGAATAAATTCTCATAAGTTGAAAATAAATTTTCAACAATAAGATATTTAAAATAAATGATTAATCACAAATATTTTTTACATCACTATAATTTATAAGTTCGATTACAATATAAAAAAAATTAATTATAATATAATAAAACTAAATCTTAATCAATGGATGATAATAAAGGTGAATTAATGTCTTTTATAGTTCTTAAAAATATTAACAAAACATTTGATGGAGTAGCCATACTAAAAAATATAAATGTTACAATTGATGAAGGGAGTGTTCTTGGTATTCTTGGTAGAAGTGGTTCTGGAAAGTCTGTTTTGATAAACATGCTTCGAGGAACAAAAGAATACGAACCTGATAGTGGAAAAATCATATATACAATGACCTTTTGTGAAAAATGCTCTAATGCAGAAGTTCCTTCTAAAAATGGAGAAAAATGTAAGTGTGGAGGAAAATATGAACTTAAAGAGGTGGATTTCTGGCATGCTGATAGAAAAATCTTTTCAGCTATTAGAAAAAGAATATCTATAATGTTGCAGAGAAATTTTGCGTTATACGATGAAGAAACAGTTATTGAAAATGTCATGAAAGCTATGAGCGATGGTGATCATGAAGAACAATTATACAAAGCCTTAGATTTATTGGATATGGTAAATATGAACCACAGGATAACTCATATTGCTCGTGATTTAAGTGGTGGAGAAAAACAAAGAGTTGTTCTTGCAAGACAAATAGCTAAAAATCCTATGTTATTTTTAGCAGATGAACCTACTGGAACATTAGATCCTCAAACAGCTGAAAATCTTCATAATGCATTGATTAACAATGTTAAAAAAGAAGGAACCACTATAGTAATTACTTCACATTGGCCTGAAGTCATGAAAAATTTAGCTGATAAAGTAATTTGGTTAGAAGGTGGTGAAATCATTGAAGAAGGTTCATCTGACACGGTAGTTAAAAAATTTTTAGAAACAGTGCCATTACCTAAACAAGTAGATAAAAATGAACATCATGAAGCTATAATTAAAGTAAAAGATGCTAAAAAACATTATTATTCTATTGATAGGGGTGTTATTAAAGCTGTTGATGGTATAAATCTTCAAATAATGGAAAATGAAATATTTGGAATTGTTGGACTTAGTGGATCTGGAAAAACTACTCTAAGCAGGATGTTAGTTGGTTTAACAGAACCAAGTGGTGGAGACATTGAAGTTCGTCTTGGTGATAATTGGATAGACATGAAAGTATCTGGACCTCATGGAAGAGGAAGAGTGATTCCTTATATAGGTCTACTTCATCAAGAATACTCATTATACCCACATAGGTCAGTTTTAGGAAATTTAACTGATGCTATAAGTTTAGAGTTACCAGCAGAATTTGCTAAAATGAAAGCTATATCTGTTTTAGAAGCTGTTGGTTTTGATAGTGAAATTGCAACCAAAATTCTTGAAAAAGAACCTAACAAATTAAGTGTTGGTGAAAAACATAGGGTAGCTATTGCTCAAGTCCTTATTAAAGAACCCAACATAATTATTTTAGATGAACCAACAGGAACCATGGATCCAATAACAAGAGTTCAGGTTACAGACTCAATACTTAAAGCAAGAGAAGAATTAAATCAAACATTCCTGATTATATCTCATGATATGGATTTTGTTTTGGATGTTTGTGATAGAACTGGTTTAATGAGGGGTGGAAAGCTACTTAAAATAGGAACACCATCCGAAATTGTTCCTGAACTTAGCCAAGTTGAGAAAAAAGAAATGTTGAATAAATGAACAAAACATCTGATGCAATCCCCCTGCTTTAGCTGGGGGTTAATCAGATTCTGTGACACAAATAATTTCATGATTAATAAAAGAATATTTTTCATGCAGGTAAAGGAATGTTTTCTCTACTAACTACAATTTCAGCTTTTGTGACCGAAAAATATATATAATAGTAATTACATACTGAGTATATGGATTTGGAAAGTACCACAAATGCAGTATATTCTCTTAATTATCATTTGATTTTTGTTGTTAAGTATCGTAGAAAAGTGTTAACACAAGAAAGAGTTAGATTACTTAAAACTATGATTTATAAACAAGCAGAT
>JAITOM010000342.1 GCA_031289975.1 Methanobrevibacter sp.
TTAAAAATATTTATTTAAAAATATTTATTTAAAAATATTTATTTAAAAATATTTATTTAAAAATATTTATTTAAAAATATTTATTTAAAAATATTTATTTAAAAATATTTATTTAAAATTAGTTATATTACTTAAAATAAATTTATATTATTTAAAATTATAGATTTTTATAAATTAATATTTGAAATTAAATAATTTAATAAAAAAGATTATCATCCAAAATTTAAGAACTTTTCCAAAATGACTGTAACTTAAAATAAAATAATAAAATATATTAAAATAAATTTTATAATAGTTATTAAAATAAAATAAGTAATTATAGTTAAAATAGTGATTTTATGATACCTGGTATGAATCCAAAACAAATGAAGCAAATGGAAAGACAAATGAAAAAGATGGGAATGGATGTAAAAGACATTTCTGGAGTTAAAGAGGTAATAATAAGACTTGAAGATAGAGAATTAGTTATTCCTAATGCAGAAGTGAATATAATGAAAGTAATGGGGCAAGAAACTTATCAAGTTACTGGTACAGCTGTTGAAGTTCAAATTGAAGAAAAATTAATAATTCCTGATGAAGATATAGAAATGGTAGCAAGTCAAGGACAAGTTTCTAAAGAAGAAGCCAAAAAAGCTTTAATAGCTACTAAAGGTGATTTAGCAGAAGCTATTTTAAAATTAAACCAGTAAATATTTGATTAAAATGACATTTATAGCACATATTTCTGATTTTCATGTTGGTGGAGCTGATTTTAATGAAGATGTCTTTTTTAATAATGTTGATAAGGTTAATGAATTAGATCCTGATTTTATAGTTTTTACTGGTGATTTCACAAATCATGGTTATTATGCGGAGTATGTAAAAACTACTGAATATATAAAATTTTTTAAATCCATGCTTTTTTCTATTCCTGGAAATCATGATGCTCGTAATTTAGGTTATGAAACTTTCCAAAATCTTATTGGTGAACGTAGTTGGGCTCGAAATTTAAGTTCTAATAATGAAAATAATGATAAAATAAAATATGATGCTACTTTAAAAGAAAAGCACATGTTTAAAGACAATGAAAAAAAGTGTTGGACTAAGAAAAATAATGGTTCAAAATCCTTTGTTGATATTAGTAATATTACTTTGGTTGGTTTAGATAGTTCAGACCCAGATATTAGTGATGGAAGTGTTGGTCGCCCTCAACAATTGTGGATGGAGGAGATTTTAGCAGATTCTTATATAAATTCTACTTTTTCTATTGTAGCTATTCATCATCATGTTTTACCTATTCCTAAAACAGGAAGAGAACGCAATATATTATTAGATGCTGGAGATATTTTAAAATCATTAACAGATTTTGAAGTTAATATGGTTCTATCAGGTCATAAACATGTTCCATATTTGTGGAAAATTGAAAACACTCTTTTTGCCACTGCTGGATCTTTTTCTTCTCTTAAATTAAGAGGATCTTGCCCTAACTCATTCAATACTTATGAAATTGAAGAGGATTATGTTGAAGCTACTTTAAAACCATACAGAAAAGATGATATCCTATTAGGAAAGCATAAACTTTAATTTGTTGGCACTGTAAAAAGAGGATGGAAATTTAAAATCCAAAATTTTGATTTTTAGGCAGAAAAAATTTAGACTGTATACATGTCATTAAACTTTTACCATACCTTCTTAATTTTTCAATTGTAAATTTCCATGCTAATTATTTTTTGTACAGCCTATAGATAGGATAATAATTTTTAAATTATATCTATATTTTCATATAAAGTATCTCTTAAAGCAGGAATTCTTCCAATATTTTCAATAAGTTGTTTAAGATTATTTACTTCTGTTTTACTACCATACTCTGCTCCTGCTGATTTAGATATATTTTCTTCACCTAATGTTCCTCCTAAATCATTAGCTCCTGCTAAAAGACAAACTTGACTAAATTTAAAACCTAATTTAACCCAAGATGTTTGGATATTCTTTAAATCATTATGAAACATTAATCTTGAAATTGCATAAACCTTTAAATCTTCAGTCCCTGAAGTTCCAGGATTGGATTTTCCCTTTAAAAATATTGGTGCTTTTTTATACATGAAAGTTAGAGGTACAAACTCTGTAAATCCGTCTGTTTCTTTTTGAATTTCTCTGATTATATCTAAATGTTCAACTCTATTTTTTGATGATTCAACATGACCATACATCATTGTAGCTGTTGTTTTAATTCCATTTTCATGTATTGTTGTTATAACCTCTTTCCATTCTTCAGTATTAAGTTTAGTTGGACATATAATTTTTCTTACATCATCATTTAATATTTCAGCAGCTGTTCCTGGTGTTGTTCCAAGACCCGCATTTTTTAGGATTTTTAAACTTTCTTCAAGTGATAATTCTGCTTTCTTAGATCCATAATAAAGTTCCATTGGAGAAAAGGCATGTATATGAACATCAGGACACACTTCTTTAACTTTTTTTAGAATATCCTCATAAAAGTAAACATCCACATTTTCATGAAGTCCTCCTTGAATACAGAATTCTTTAGCTCCATTATCGTATGCTTTTTTTGCTATATCAGCTAATTCATCAATACTTAAGAAAAAAGCATCCTTATCTTCTTTATTTCTTTTAAAAGCACAGAACCCACATGTACTTGTACAAATATTTGTAAAATTGATATTCCAATTTTTAAGGAAAGTTACTTTATCTCCCACTATATTTTTTCTAACTAAATCAGCAGCAAGAATCAAAGCATTAATATCCAATCCTTTAACTTCCATTAAATAGATTGCGTCTTCATTAGAGATAGGACTATCTAAACTATCTTCTAAAATATCTTTAGTTTTCTTTTCAATGTTCCAATTTCTAAACATGTTTCTCATTTTTGTTTATATTTATATTATAATTTTCCATTGAAGTTTTTAAAAATTGTTGTTGAAAAATTTATTTTTTTTAGTTAATTTTTGTTTTGTTTTTTTAAAATTTTCATTTATTTTTCATTTATTTTTCTTTGTTTAATTTAAAATTTTCTTATCTTTAAATCCTTAAAAATTCATATTTTTAATCTGTTTTAAGGCATTTATTCGGGCTAATATAATTTGATTATTTCTATTTTTGTTCATATTCTATTGTAATTTTTATAAGCAATTTAATTCAGTGTTATATTCTTTTATTTTATTTTATTCATTGTTTATAATCTTAATATATAAATTTAATTTGTTTTTAGTTTTTATAACTAAACTAAGATATTCTTAGTTAAGATATTATTTTATTTTTTGGACTTATATTATTCATTTAATTTACTATTTTAATGGTATTTTTCTTTAATTTTCATTGTTTTATTTTTTAATTTTTTATAATATAATATGTATTATAATTATAAAGTCCATACTAATTTTGGTAAAATTTTGATAATAAAAATAGAAACCTTTATATATGGTTGGGTACAATA
>JAITOM010000358.1 GCA_031289975.1 Methanobrevibacter sp.
TCACAATTTGGAATTTGGATTTTAGCATAAAAGCAATAAGCCCATATACATGTCATTAAACTTTTATCGTATGTTTTCAATTTTCCAATTGTGAAAATCCATGCTAATTTTACAGTGCCAAAATGTTGGCTCCTGACCAAAAAAGTGATAATATCAATAATGTCAATTTTGATAATATTTTATTTCCGTGAGCTTAATTTATGGTTCTCAATAATTTTAGTATTATTTTTTGACTACATACAATTTAATGAATAAAATTTGGAATAAATTCTTATCAGCTGAATTTGAGATATCTCCAAAAATTCCAGGAGCCAACTTTTTGACACTCACAAATTTACAGTGCCATGAAATTTATAATTTAAAAAATTAAATATCTATTAAATATTATAATTATATGCATGGATGAATTATTCGATTTAATTAAAAATTGTTTTTTAAAAGAACTTGAAACTAAAAGTAGTAAGTATCGTCATGAATTGGATAAACATATATTAAATTATTTAGATAAAACTGAGGATGGCTCATTTACATTAAATGTTAAAGGAATTAATGATACTTATCAAAGAATGCACACAATTAAAGGTGCTATTAGCGAATCTTTTGAAAAATTTATAAAACCTTTAGAGTTTAAAGATAATTTAAATGTTTTAGATATTTGTAGTGGTTTAGGTTATAATGCATCAGCTTTAATTCAAGAATTTCTTAATAAAACAGAGAATAATATTGATAGTAGTTTAAATGCAGATTTTAAAGATAATGAATCAGAAAGTAGTCTTCATATTGATATGGTTGAAATTTCACCATATATTTTAGCTGTTGGACTATTTATTCCAAGTCCTATTGATTCACATAATATTGTTCAAAAGATTATTGAAAATAAGTTAATAGAAGATGGTTTCTTAAAATTAAACTTAAAAAAAACTCCAATACCTAAAAATATAGAATTAAACTTATTTTGCGAAGATGTGAGGAGGACCATTAAAAGACTTCCTTCAAATTATTATGATGGAATATTTTTAGATCCTTTTTCCCCTGATTTATGCCCTGAACTTTTCACAGTTGATTTTTTTAAGCAATTAAAGAATGTTATTAAAGATGATGGAATTTTAACAAGTTATACTTCATCTATTCCTGTTAGATCAGGCTTAATTGAAGCAGGTTTTCATGTGGGTGTTGGTCCTATTTTTGGAAGAAAGCATGGGGGTACAATAGCTTCTTTATCACTATCAAAAATAGAAGAAGATTTATCCATTGATAATGAACGTTTAATAGCTTTATCTGATTTAGGAATTCCTTTTAGAGATGTTAATTTAAGTTTAGCTTCTGATAAAATTTTAAATAATAGAAAAAAGGAACGTTTAAATGCAAGATCTAACTATAAACTTTCATCAACTGTTAAAACACCAATATTTCTTGGAAGGGATATTGAAGATGAAAAATTGAAAAAAAGAGTTTTGAAAAATTTAAATCAATTAAATATTTCTTCTACATCTTCAAAAGAAGCTATTTTTCTTATTTCTCCACAAGATAAAAATAATGAAGATTTTATTAATAATTCACGAGATAGGATTAGGAGTATGAGTAGTAATCTTCAAACAATTGTTAAGATGAAAAATCAAATTTTTATTCTTTAAAAACTTTTATTATTTAATAATAATTTCTCTTCTAATTAATTATTTTCTATTTGGATTATGATTTAAACATTATAAAATAAAAATGAGGTATATCTTGCCTAAATATAATTAAATAGATGTTTATGAAAGAAAATGTATGTTTTCATCATGATATCAAATGATTGTAAAAAATCTATATTTTTTTAAAACTCAAAATAAAGTAAAGATTTATATATTATTATTTTTAAAGATACTATTATAAGAAAATGTTAAAATTTTTTTATTAATGAAATAATATAATTTTAATTTTTTATTAATATAATTTTAATTTTTTATTTATTAATAAATTAAATATAATTTTTTTTATTAATAAAATAATATTTTTATTAAAATAATATTTTTATTAATAAAATAATATAATTATTATTTTTTATTAACATATTTTAAAAAGTAATATGATTATTTATAATCAATATATAGTTAATTAAAAAATAAGTAATTGAAAATATATTAGTTAATTAAAAAATAAGTAATTAAGAAATAATATTGTATGAGGAAAAATATGACGAAAACTACTATAAGTGTTATTAAAGCAGATGTAGGAAGTATTTCTGGACATGGTGTGGCTCATCCTGAATTAATTCAGATTTGTAAAGACACATTAAAAGAAGCTACTTCAAATGGATTATTAGAAGATTATTATGTTACCCGATGTGGTGATGATATTGATATGATAATGACTCATAGAAACGGAGAAGAGAATGAAGAAGTTCATAAGACAGCATTCGATGCATTTATGAAAGCAACTGAAAGAGCACGTGAATTAAAATTATATGGTGCAGGTCAAGATTTATTATCTGACACATTCTCTGGAAACATTAAAGGTATGGGTCCTGGTGTTGCTGAAATGGAATTTAAAGAAAGACCAAGTGATCCTGTAATTGTATATTGCTGTGATAAAACTGAGCCAGGAGCATTTAATTTCCCAGTATACAGAATATTTGCAGACCCATTCAATACAGCTGGACTTGTTATAGACCCAAGTTTGCATGATGGATTTAAATTTGAAATCTTTGATGTGATGGAACATAGGAAAGTTATTTTAGAATGTCCTGAGGAATCTTATGACTTACTTGCTCTTTTAGGTTCAACTGGAAGATATGTTATTAAAAGAGTCTTTAAGAAAAATGGAGAAATAGCTGCAAGTATTTCTACAGAAAGATTAAACTTAATGGCTGGACAATATGTTGGTAAGGATGACCCAGCAGCTATTATAAGAGCACAATCAGGATTCCCAGCTGGTGGAGAAGTAGTAGAACCATTCGCATTCCCACATCTTGTTAGTGGATGGATGAGAGGCTCACACAATGGTCCTTTAATGCCAACCAGCCAAAAATATGCAAATCCTATTAGATTTGATGGACCTCCAAGAATAATTGGTTTAGGTTTCCAAATAGCTGACTCTAAATTAATAGGTCCTATTGATTTGTTCGATGATCCTGCATTTGATAATACAAGAAATCAAGCTTCAACTATTGCAGATTATATGAGGCGTCATGGTCCATTCGAACCACACAGATTACCAAGTGAAGAAATGGAATACACATCATTACCTGGTGTCTTAGAAAAGTTAGAAGCAAGATTTAAAAATATGGATAGTTAATATTAACTATTCTTTTATTATTTTAACTATTTTTTATATTATTTTCCATGATTAAAATTTTTTTCTATTAAATAATTCCATAAATCATTTTTAAAGCATCTATTAATCCATGACTGTATGTTATACATCCAAAAGAAGTCATTTCATCTCCTTTTTCAAGATAATATTTACTATCATATTTATAACTTTTTGCTCTTTCAATGATCTCTTTTTCTTTAGAATTGAATTCTATATTTTCAATATCCTTGAAACTTATATCTATTTTATTAATATCAAATAATATTCTTTCACTATTTTTCATTAATCTAATCTCCTAAGCTATAATTTTTTACCTAAGTTTTTTAGTGTATTAAATAATGTTTGTAAGTAAAGAAAAGCTTTCAGATTTTCTAATTGAAATAAAAAATTTTTAAACTTTACAATCAAAAATGATTTTTATTCCTTTAAATTAAATTTAAAAGATAAATAATAATATTTAAAAAAATATTTTGCAAAAAATTTTTTGAAATAATATATATCCGTTTTGATAAAATTCTTAATAAATAATTTTTTTAAAAATAAATATTATTAAAATATGTTTATTTAAAATTAGTTATATTAATTAAAATAAATTTATATTATTTAAAATATAATATAAGAATTATTTAACTATAAAATGAAAATAATAGCTAATTAAAAGACCAAAACCAGAGATTAATGCTGTTATTAACCAATATGAAACAATGATTTTCTTTTCAGAAATACCATGATAATTTAAAACATGATGAAAAGGTTCAATCGGCAAATTAATAATATTAGCCCTATTTAAAATACTAATAACAACTGTTACAATAGGTACAAATAAAGCTAAAACACCAAAATATGGAATATCTGTAATTAGAACTGCTGTTGCATAACCTGCACCTAAAACAAATGATCCTGTATCCCCCATAAAAATAGAAGCTGGATATCTATTAAAAACCAAAAATCCTAAGGTTACACCAGTTAAAACTATAAAAGGAAGTGATTTATCTAAATCTCCAGTTACAAATAAATAGATAACAGAGGCAAATGATGCAATAGCTATTATACCTGCTGCTAAACCATCCATCCCATCAATTAAATTTACTGCATTTATAGCCCCAGTCATGCCAATTAAGATTATAGGAATAGCTAAAACTCCGATTGAAATTCCATTGAAATTAATAATCGGTCCAAGATCGTATCCTCCTAAGGTAAAAACTGAAGCTGTCACTACTAAAAATATTCCTATAAGTAATTGAAAAATTATCTTATCTCTTTCACTCATTTCATTTTTAATTGGAACTTCATCAATTACTTTAACTAATTTTTTATCTAATAATGCTGGTAAATCTTCTTTAGCCTTTGGTGTAGCTATTCTTGCTTCATGGTTTGGTTCTAAATTTAGTATTCCTATTTTAACTATCTTTCCACTTATATTTTTAATTACTTTTTGAAATTCTTTTGATTTAAGACCTATTAGATCATCAATAAAACCAACTATTCCTGCAACAACCATTGTTAATACACTGATTACTATTAATGGTTCTTTATAATAAATAGAAGAGATAAATAAAATAGAAAAAAGAAAAGCTATTCCTCCCATCGTAGGAGTACCTGTTTTGTGCCTATGTTCAGAAACAATTGGATTATCCACTACATTAAATTTAATTAAAACTTTTTTAATGAAATATGTAAATAAAACCGTTGTTATAAAAGTAATTAAAAATAAAAAACCATAGTTCATCATAATCAACCTATTAAATATTATATAATAATTATATTTTCCCTCCATTAATAAACTTTTCTGATATTATAAATAAAAAAAGGAATAGCTATTTAAAATTAATATCATGAGATGAACATGAAATAGCTACTTTAAGAACCTGCCATCTCAACACCAGTTAGTTTAGATGCTTCTAATGTTAATGAACGGAGGTCTTCCTTTTCTATTTTACTTATATATGTGTTTCCTGCTTGTTGAACTAACATACAGCCTTCTTCAGTCATTGCCTTAATGTATTTTCCTAAATTTTCACCTGATTTATGATAATCAAGTCTGTGTCTTAATTGTTTATCTTGAGTTGCAATACCTTTCCTACAATTCCCTTTATAGCACATTTGACATACTCGACATCCTAATGCAATAAGTGCAGCAGTACCAATATATACTGCATCTGCACCAAGGGCTATGGATTTAACCAAGTCAGCCCCATTTCTAATTCCTCCAGCAGCAACTAAACTAACTTTATTTCTTAAGTTAAGTTCTTTTAAAGCATTATCTGCTTCAACAATAGATGCTATTGTAGGAATACCAGAATGTTCAGTTACAATTTCTGGTCCTGCACCTGTTCCTCCTTGCATACCATCAACAACTATAATATCTGCTCCACCTTTTGCAGCTATTTTCACATCATCTTTAACTCTCCCTGATGCAAATTTAACCATGATTGGAACTTGCCAATCTGTAATTTCACGTAATTGTGATATTTTCATGCTTAAATCTTCAGGTCCTACAATATCCATGTGTCTTGCTGGAGAAAGTGCATCTGATCCTTCAGGAATCATTCTTATTTTAGAAACCTCAGCATTAACCTTCTCACCAAGTAAATGACCTCCCATCCCAGATTTAGCTCCTTGACCTATTTTAATCTCAATAGCATCCGCATTATTTAAGTAATCAGCAGAAACACCAAATCTTCCAGAAGCATACTGTGCAATTAATTTTTTAGCTAATTTTCGCTCATCTTTTAACATTCCACCTTCACCAGTATTTGATGCTGTTCCTGCATATGTTGAACCTAATGCAAGGGCTAATTTTGCTTCTTTACTTAAAGCACCAAATGACATTGCACCAATCATTATAGGAGTATCTAATTTCAAAGGATGTTCAGCATATCTATCTCCCAATGTTACATTTGTAAAGCATGGCTCCCTGTATTTATCTAATGGAGGTCTTGAAACTTGAGCTGGAATTATTACAAGGTCATCGAATGTTGGAATTCTTCTAATTGCCCCCATACTTTTTACTTGATATGATCCTTCAATTGATTTCCTTTTAATTTCAAACATATCATCATAAGAGAAAACATTTCTCCTATCATCACTTACCGCATATACATTAATAGCATTATTTGGACACATTTCTTCACAAATTCTGCATCCAATGCAGTTTTTCTGATGGGTAGGATATGGTTCATTATTAATTATCTCATAAACATTATGAGGACAATTGTTATAACATGAATAACATTCAGGACATATATTCTCATCTTTAATATCACACTTATACCAACAACATCCTGGACGAGAAAACTCTCTATTACATAAAAATGAATCTTTTTTAACATTATACGACATTAATTCACCTCCAACATCAATCTATTTACCATAAAATGGTCTTTTACTTTTTGGAATGATTTTTCTAAAGTTATCATAATCCGAGCTACTTAAATTAAAGTCATACTTACTTAACAAACCTTTAAGTTTTTTCTTATCTTCACAGTCAATATCAATTAAATTAGCATTTTTCCCTAAACTTTCAACCTCACCTAAAACATAGATGACACCTCTTATAATAGATTCACCAACATCTTTACCTAAGTTACCAAGAACGACTATACAACCACCCATCATAAATATACCAGTCATAAACCCAGAGTTACCACCAACAATTATATTTCCATTTTTCATTATCTCTCCAGTTCTTGCACCAGCATCTTTTCTCACAAGGATTTCTCCACCATATATTCCCTGACCTACTCCATCCCCAGCAGAGCCTTCTATTAACAGTTTACCACCAGTCATGTTATCTCCACCAAACCAACCCACATTACCATTAATTTTTATATTTGCTTTATCATTCATTGTTCCAACAAAATATCCTGCTGATCCATCAACTTCAATGTCTACATCATCCACTAATCCTGCAATAAGATAATGCATTGCATGAGGATTTTTTAAAATTATTTTATCATACTTTGAAGCATTCTCTCTAATGGATTCATTGGCTTCTCTTGGTGTTATTTTAGATAAATCAATTTCATAAACCTTATTCGTCATTTTAAAACCTGTTTTTTATTTAAAATATAAACTAATTATAGATTACTTTTTCATGTTAATATACGATAATTATAATTTGTTTATATTTTCATACAATATAATCTTTAGTATTAATATAAAAATAGTATTTAATTATAAAAGTAGCATTAATTATAAAATACTAAGGAAAATCTAAGATTTGTTATCGAAGATAACTTAGGAAAATCTAAGATTTGTTATCGAAGATAACTTAGGAAAATCTAAGATTTTTCGTTTCTAATTGAACAAGTTCAATAATGAAATTTTTTAAATTA
>JAITOM010000359.1 GCA_031289975.1 Methanobrevibacter sp.
ATAATTCTATCAGCATCTCTAATAGTGCTTAAACGATGAGCAATCACCAAAGTTGTCCGATTTTTTTGTAAATTTTTCATTGCCTTTTGAATTAAAATTTCAGTAAGAGTATCTATAGACGAAGTAGCCTCATCTAAAATTAATATGTCTGGGTTTATTAAAAATGCTCTTGCTATAGTTAACAATTGTTTCTCTCCAATAGATAATAAATCATCATCATTACTTATCACTGTTTGATAACCATCTGCTAAGAGAGATACGAAGTTATCAACATAGGTTGCCTTGGTAACTTCAAAAAATTCTTCATCAGAAATTTCTCTATCTTCTAAAACACCATATTTAATATTTTCTTCAATTGTACCCTTAAACAACCAAGGGTCTTGTAATACCATACCAATTTTATGACGTAAACTTTTTTTAGTAATTTGACGAATATCTTGACCATCTAACTCAATAGAACCATTATCAATATCATAAAAACGCATTATAAGATTAACTAAAGTTGTTTTACCAGCACCAGTACTTCCAACAATTGCCATAGTTTCCTTCTTATTAACAATTAAATTCATATCATCGATTAATTTAACATCATCGGTATAACTAAAATCAACATTTTTAAACTCGATTAAACCATTTACTTCTTTAAGTTCTATTAAATTATTATCAAAAATTTCTTCTTCACTATCCAATAAATTAAACACATGTTCAGCTGAAGCTATCCCTGATTGTATAATGCCTATTGTTTCTGTTAATTGTGCAAATGGTTCACTAAATTGATTTGAATATTGGATAAATGCTTGCACACTACCGAGACTCAAACTTCCATTTATAACCTGTAAAGCCCCAAAATAAGCCACAATAACATACATCAAGTTATTAATAAAAGTAGTACCATAGTAACTAATTAAAGAAATAAATCCAGCCATAAAACTTGATTTAAATAAGTTATTATTCTCATTATTAAATTTACTAATGAATGTTCCTGATTGATCATAATTCTTAATTAATAAATGACCATTGAAACTCTCCTCAACATTACTATTAATTTTAGCAATAATTTTCCATTGTTTTTTAAAATGAGGTTGAGAAAATTTAACAATGAAAAATATGATTATGAAAGATACTGGAATAAGAATTAATATAATTAATGATAAAAACCATGACACATAAAACATTAAGGGTATTATGGTTATAAGTCTCAATATTAAAGATAATGAATTATTTAATATTTTATCAAGTGTTTCATGAATATTATCAATATCATTAGTAATATGGCTCAGTATAATGCCAGTTTTATTCTGCTGGTAGTATTTAAAAGATAATTTCCAAATCTTCTCTTCACTCTCTAATCTTAAATCATAAGAAATCTTTGAAACAACTTTAGCTGAAAGTCGCCCCACTAAAACACTACAAATATAATTTCCTAAGTACATGAAAAATAATATGATTATAACATTTAATAATAAGTCAAATCTTAAAGAACCTGATTTAAAACCATCCCAAAGAATATTGGTTCCATCTCCTAAAATAATTGGACTAAGAGATTGAAAAATTACTGAAACCATCAATAAGAATAATATTATTATAAAATTTAGTTTATCCCGAAGTAATAGTTTAAGAAGACGAATAAAGATTATAATTCCTCCATAGACTTTTTAAAATCTAATTGAGAAGAAACAATAGATTCATAAATCTCACAATTTTTCATTAAGTCTGTATGTTTACCTTGAGATATAATTTCACCATCATCCATTACTAAAATATTATCAGCATCACGGATAGTGGAAATTCTTTGACTAACAATAATAATTGTTGAATTCTTTATAAATTTAGTTAAAGCTTTACGAAGCTTTAAATCAGTACTATAATCCAGAGCTGAAAATGAATCATCAAAAATTATTACTTTAGGTTTTGGAAGTATGGCTCTTGCAATAGCTAAACGCTGTTGCTGACCACCACTTAAATTAACACCTCTTTGAGAAACCTTAGAATGTAGCCCTTTATCCAATCCTCTTATAAAATCAGCAATCTGAACTATTTCTAATACTTCCCATAATTCATCTTCGGTTGCATCATTTTTACCAAGTCGTAAATTTTCTGCGATTGTACCACTAAAAAGAAACGATTTTTGAGGAATAAAATTAATATAGCTATTTAATTCATCAATATTAAGGTTTTTTACATCAACATCATCAAAGGACACCATTCCATTTGTAACATCATAAAAACGGGGAATTAACTGTAATAAAGTTGATTTTCCTGAAGCGGTGTTTCCAATAATACCAGTAGTTTCAGATGATTTAGCAATAAAATTAATATTTTTTAAAACAAACACATTATTACTATCACTATTATTATTACTATAAGTAAAATCTACATCTTTAAACTTGATATTTCCTTTTGGATTTTTAATATGGATTGGCTTAGGTGGTGAGGTGATTGATGTTTCTGTATTTAATACCTCTAAAATACGTTTTGCAGAAACTTCAGCTTGGGGTACGAAACCTAAAATCATAGCAAACATAGCAAGAGCCATAGTTATATACATTAGATAAGTAATAAAAGCGGTTATTGTTCCAATTTCTAATTCTCCCACATTAACAAGTATGCCACCATACCAAATGGTGACTAAAATCAAAAAACTAGGCAAAAGGAAAAAACTGGGGAAAAAAAGACTCATTAATTTACCCATTCTTATATTTAAATCATATAATTCTTTATTGACTTTTTTAAATCGTTTATATTCTGTTTTTTCTTTAACAAAAGCTTTAACGACCTGAACACCAGTTATTTGGTCTCTTAAAATTCCATTAATCTTATCAAATTGTTTTTGGAATAATTCAAACAGGGGTTTCAATTTTTTTGTAAAAATTAATATTAATGGGATGATTATAGAAAATATTACACATAATATCATAGACAACGATAAACTATTTTCTATTGCCATGATGATACTACCAACAAGGATTATAGGAATATTTATAATAATACTAAATAAATAAGTTAAAACTGTGCTAATATGTTGAATATCATTAGTTACTCTTGTAATTAAAGTTGCCACACCAAAATGATTAACATCTGCAGATGAAAGATTTTGTATTTTATAATATAAATCCTTACGAATATCACGAGCAATTGACAAAGAAATATTTGTACTGAGATAGCTATTTAAAATTGAAAATGAAACCTGTAAAAATACTAAAACCATCATGAAAAATCCTTGGTTTTGAATGTATAATGTATCTCCATTTACAATACCTTTATCTATAATTTGCGCATTTAAATTAGGTAAATATAATGTAAATAATGTTTGTATAATTTGAAACGACAAAGAAAGGATAATTAAAAAAATATAAGGCTTAAAATACTTTTTAAAAAGATTTAACATATTTTACTCCAGATAATTGTAGAATTATATTTATAAACTATTAATTGTAAATAATATTTTTATATATTTTATAGTATAAGATTATCAATGCTGTCAACTTAAGGAGCTGATACAAATACTGGTGAAAATGAGCTACTACAAGTATAAGATTATCAATGCTGTCAACTTAATAAATGCTGTCAACTTAAGAATTTTTGATTAAAATTTCTACTAAAATCTTGCTTATACAAACTCCATTTTTAATTTCAACCTGAGTTTAAAAAAATAATTTTCTTAAGTTGACTGCATTGATAAGATTGTAAAGTTTGAAAACAATATAAAAATTTAATTTATAGTCATTTTGGAAAAGTTATTAAATTTTGGATGATAATTTTTTTTATTAAATTATTTAATTTTAAATATTAATTTATAAAATTCTATAATTTTAAATTTTAAATAATATAAATTTATTTTAATTAACATAACTAATTTTAAATAAATATATTTTAATAATATTTATTTCTTAAAAAAATTATTTATTAAGAACTTTATCAAAATTACTATAATTTAATAAATAAAATTATCATTTTAAAATTTAAGAACTTTTCAATAAGGACTATAATATAAATATCTTTAAATTAATATATTTTAATAATATTTATTTTTAAAAAAATTAGCTATTAAAAACGGCACTGTAAAATTATCATGGATTTTCACAATTGAAAATTGAAAACAGACGATAAAAGTTTAATGACATGTATAGGGGCTTAATGCTTTTATACTAAAATCCAAATTCCAAATTATGAATTTCCATCCTCTTTTTACAGTGCCTTAAAAACATTATAAAATTCTATAATTTTAAATTTTAAATAATATAAATCTATTTTAATTAATATAAATAATTTTAATTAGTATAAATAATTTTAATTAATATAAATAATTTTAAATTAATATTTGATGACAGGTATATGGTCTAAATTTTTGGTCTAAATTTTTCTGCCTAAAAATCAAAATTTGGATTTTAAATTTCCATCCTCTCTTTTTGCACCGCCATAAAAACCACCATACTTTATTTTTATCAAACTATAACCTTATTAATGAAAGATTTATTAATTAGTATTCTCGGATATTGTTGTATGTGTACTTAAGCTATTGGTTTAAATAAATTAATTTAGGAATCTTATTTATGAATGATATCAAAATCTCTGTTATTATACCAGTTTACAATAAAGAAAAATATCTTG
>JAITOM010000373.1 GCA_031289975.1 Methanobrevibacter sp.
TCACAATTGAAAAATTGAAAACAGACGATAAAAGTTTAATGACATGTATATGGGCTTAATGCTTTTATGCTAAAATCCAAATTCCAAATTGGGAATTTCCATCCTCTTTTTACAGTGCCATAATGATATAGTTAGCGAATTATGGGGATAAATATAGTTAAAGTAGCTCCTTTTATTGATTGGGAAGTTATTTAGACCATTATTATTAAGAAATTCTATGATAATACAGGAGATGAAAAAGGTAGAGTAGACCCAATAACTGATGAATATTATACATGTTAAAAATGCTGTATTTATAACAAGCATGATAATGGTTTATCATGATCCCATGAACTATGAAAAACAAGTAAATAACCACATATCATTCCTTAAATTTTTAGACTTCCCAGATAAAGTTCAGTATAAAGTAACTATAATTGGTCATTTATGAGAAAGTATTAATGAAAACAGGAATTGATAAGGTTATAATGGACATAAACTATCAAAGTACAATTATAGATTCCATAGGTTTAATTTATGAAAAAAAACATTATTTAAGATGCAACATTCATAAACACCATACATCAGGAGGTAAAAAAGTAGATATTCATTATGGTAACGATGCTAAAATACACAAAGAAGTAAAGATGGAAAATGGACTAAAAAAATGCAAACGAATCATTATTTTGGATTATAATACTACACATAAAAATAGACACGGATTATGAACTAAATAAGAGAGATCATTCGACAGATGCTAAACCCTCCAATGCTGTCAACTTAAGAATTTTATCCTATTTAAACCTATTAAATAAACTAATATTATATTACACAATTATTTTTGGAGGTTAATTTTTATGATGAATTGTTTCAATAGAGTTTATGAGTATTCATAGTGATTTAAAAGTAGCGAAATTTTCAAATATTGGAAGACTAAAATTTAGAGGTACTGTAAAAAGAGAATGGAAATTTTAAATTTTAAATTTGGTTTTTAGGTAGAAAAAACGGGGCTATGTAAAATTCAACTGATAAATTATTATTTTTAACTTTTTACTCAAATGGAGGGTATAAGTAAAAGTCTTTTTTTAGTACTGCATTGAATTATAGAGTTCTTAAAATGCTTTAAAAATGAAGTATTATAAATATTAGATAAAGTATTATATCTTCATCAGTTGAATTTTTAACAGTCTCGAAAAAACTTAGACCATATACATTTCATCAAATTTTTAGCCTAATTTCTTAATTTTTCAAGTTTTTAGCCTAATTTCTTAATTTTTCATTCACGAAAATCCATCCTCTTTTCACAGTGCATAATTAAATAATTTATTTTTTAAAAATAATAACTTTAATTTTAAAAAAATTAGTTTTAAGAGAAGTTAGAGTGATGATTTTTGTAAAAATTTAAGTTTAATACTACAATAAATAATTTTTTTAAAAATAAGTATTAATTAAAAAATAAAGTATTATTAAAAAATATTAATTTAAAGTTATTTATATTAATTAAAATATAGTAATTATAGGCAAAATATAGTAATTATAGGAAAGTTCTTAAATTTTGAATGATAATTTCTTTTATTAATTTATTTAATTTT
The DNA here is from genome assembly GCA_031289975.1 of Methanobrevibacter sp. Lineage (GTDB taxonomy): Archaea > Methanobacteriota > Methanobacteria > Methanobacteriales > Methanobacteriaceae > Methanovirga. The sequence continues at coordinate 1,572 of JAITOM010000373.1, forward strand.
AAATATTACTTCATTAAAATCTATAATTTTAAATTTTAAGTAGTATAAGTATATTTTAATTAATATAAATAATTTTAAATTAATACTTTTTAATAATGTTTATTTTTAAAAAAGTTATTTATTAAGAACTTTATCAAAAACATTATATATTTATATTATTTAAAATTAAATAATTTAATAAAAAAAATTATCATTTTAAAATTTAAGAGCTTTTCCACAATGGCTATATCATGAAAATAACTTTCATTAAAAATATAATTAACTAAAAGGGGAAAAATGTTTCAAACTCTTAAAGATATTGTAAGAAAAAGTTCAATTCATGTTTGTATTGTAAACTGTGGAGGATGTAATGGATGTGATGTTGAATTAGTTGCATTATTTTCTCCAAGATATGATATAGAACAATATGGCATATATATACATAATAATCCTCGTGAAGCAGATGTTATTTTGATTACTGGTGCAGTTACTGAGCAATGGGTAGATAATATAAAAAGAATATACACTAAAGTTCCTGAACCAAAAATTGTGGCTTGTATTGGAAACTGCCCAATATCTGGCGATGTTTTCAATCAAGAAGGAGGGACTGTTCATCCCCCTGTTTCTGATTTTATACCTGTTGCAGCAGAAATATCTGGTTGTCCTCCAAGACCAAGTGAAATATTGGAAGCTATTTTATCCGTTGCTCCTAATGCAATCGCAAATCGTGGGAGGGAAAAAGAATGATACTACCTATTGGACCTGTTCATCCAGGTTTAAAAGAACCATTACGATTAAAACTTAAAACTAAAGGTGAAAAAGTTCTTGAAGCTAAAATTGATTATGGTTATGTTCATAGAGGAATAGAAAAAATTATGGAAGGTAAAACATGGCAAAAATGTATTTTTTTAGCTGAAAGAGTATGTGGAATTTGTTCTTATGAGCATACACAGACATTTGCTGAAGCACTTGAAAAAATATCTGATGTTAGAGTTCCATTAAGAGCACAATTTCTAAGAGTCATTACAAATGAATTAGATAGGATTCAAAGTCATTATTTAGCTAATTCAACATATTTCAAAGCAATGGAACATGAAACACTTTTTATGTATATGTTATCTCAAAGAGAACATGCTATGGATGCTATTGAACTTCTAACAGGCAATAGAGTTAATATGGGTTGGAATGTAGTTGGTGGAGTTAAAATGGATGCTAAAAAAATCCATTTTAAACAAATACTTGAAAAATTTGAATCAATTGAAAAAAATCATGATAGATATGTTGGAATATTTGAAAACGGACCTCTTGTAGGATTAAGATCAAAAAAAGTAGGGAGAATGACCAAAGAAGAAGCTTTAAAAGGAAGAGCTGTTGGACCTATAGGACGAGCATCTGGTTTAAAACATGACTTAAGAGAAAATCATCACACTTACCGTGATAATTTAGAATTTAAACCTATTTGGAGAAAAGAAGGAGATAACTTTGCAAGAACTATGAATAGATTTAATGAAATACCACAATCAATTGATTTAATTAGACAAGCTATTGAAAATATTCCAGAAGGAGATATTAGAACTGATGTTGAGATTGGTTCAGGATATGGTGAATGGAGAAATGAAGCACCACGAGGCGAAGTTTTATATATGGTTGAAACCAATGGAAATTTAATAAAACATATTTCAATTAGAACACCGAGTATTATGAATATTGATTCATGTGCAAAGTACATGTTAAAAGATGTTGCAACTGTCTCAGATGCTGTTGCAACCTATGCCACATCTGATCCATGTATCGCCTGTGCTGAAAGAGTAGCTATTTTAGATATTGATAGTAAAAAATATAACACATATAAAATTTTATGAAACATACATTGTATCAAAAAAACCGGCACTGTAAAAAGAGGATGGAAATTCACAATTTGGAATTTGGATTTTAGCATAAAAACATTAAGCCCATACACATGTAATTAAACTTTTATCATCTGTTTTCAATTGTGAAAATCCAT
>JAITOM010000381.1 GCA_031289975.1 Methanobrevibacter sp.
GGCACTGTAAAAATAGCATGGAAATTCCCAATTGAAAAATTGGAAACAGATGATAAAAGTTTAATGACATGTATATTGTCTAAACTTTTTCTGCTACAAATCTAAATTCAAGATTTCGAATTTCCATCCTCTTTTTACAGTGCCAATTTAACTCTTTCATTTTCTAAAAACACTTAAAAAAACAAAAAAAGTATTAAAAATATTAAACTAAGTATTACAAATACATTATTATTTATCAGTTCAATTTGGTAAACTCTCAAATAAAAAATTTTAATATTCTTAATAATTCATCATGATTACGATATAATTGATTATTATGTCTTATTTTAGATTAATTGAAAAAAATAAAGGTTCAACAAAGCTATTTGTTGGTGGAATACATGGAAAAGAAGGATTAACCACTATAAAATTTTTTAAATCCTTAATTCCAAATGATTTTTCAAATGGTAAAACTTTAATCTACAACTTTGATGAAAGTCCCTATATTTCTACATTGAATAAAAAATATTACAATTCTAAGATTGGAAAAGAGTTAATAGCTATTATAAAAAAGTATAAGCCAGACTTCTATATCGAACTTCATTGTTACAATATTAAAAATTACAAAAATTTAGTTGATGATAAAAGAAGAGATCATCAAGGAGTTCCTCCATTAATTGAATTAAATAATAAAGTTTTAGTAAGTTCTGTTTCACCAATCATTAGAAAAAAATACTTTAAAAGAGAAGATGTATGTAAAATTATTGAAATTCCCTGTCTAAAAGATAATGATTCATTAAAATCAAAAGAATTTAATGAAAATTTAGCTATTAAAACCTATCTAAATTTTATTAAAATAATAGCCATTTCTAAAAATAGGGAAGATTTCGAAAAAAGAGTAATAGCTATTTATCCTAAACAAGTGGATTTAGCTATTAAATATGCTAAAGAAATTTTTGGAAAAGATTTCCCTCCTTTTTAATGTTTTTAATAAAAATATAGAAATTTGGAATAAAATCTTATCATCTGAATTTGACATAACCCCAAAAATTTCAGGAGCCATCTTTTTGACACTCCAACCAATTTTAACTATAAATCACAAAGTCATATATGATTTGTTAAATAAACCATATAATAGAAATTCTCTAAAAATGATACCATAAACAAAAATGTTAATATGATGAACATGACTTATTTTTAAAATAAACTCATAATAGTTATTTTATATGGTTGATAATTATGAAGAAAAATGAAAAACTAACACCAAAGAATTTTTTAAAAAGAGTATCCGAGAAAAAAATTAAGGTAAATAAAGATTCTGATGGAAATTATCTTAAATATTTATCAATTGAAAATTTATATGATAAAAAAGAAAATAGTGAATATTACCATGATCTTAGACTTCTTCTAAATTCTACTTCTTCATGTGAAATATCTGATGCTCTTTCTTCTTTAACAAATAATAATGGAGTTCTAAAAGGTTTAAAAAATATCAATGGTTTAAAAGCTTATGGTGAAGTTATAACTGTTGAAACTCCATCCAATGATTGGGGAACATCTGTTTTAGCTATTGATAAAGCAAAAAAAGGAGAAGTTATTCTTATAAAAGCCTATCCTAAAAATAATTCAGATGATTACGATTTAAGAAAAAGTAAACCTGCAGCTGTTTGGGGTGAATTAACATCTTTAGCTGCTAAAAATAAGAAAATAACTGGAACATTTGTTTTGGGTTACATCAGAGATGTGGATAATTTAATTGAATTGGATTATCCTGTTTTTGCTTTTGATGTGTGTCCTAATGCAGGCTCTGCTCTTGGTCATGGGACGATTAATGGTAGTATAAGTTCAAATCATTCCCATATTAATCCAGGTGATTTTATTTTCGGAGATAAAAATGGAGTTGTTTTAATTCCTAAGGGATTGTTTGAAATTGTTATGAAAAAAGTAATAGCTATTAAAACAAATGAAAGAAATATTTACAACCATCTTGAAAAAGGAAAATCTCTTTCTGAAATTATAGGACTAAAATAAGTAATTTGAAGTATAAATTTAACTTATATGTATAATTGTTAAATTTTTTCTTTAATCTGCATAAAAGATGTACATCCAGTTTCAGGTGTATTCAGTATAGCAGTAAGAGGATTGCAACCATTTCCCATTATTTCAGTAAAATACTAATTATAGCTGCAGTAGGTAAAATATAAGTTGTAAAACTTTTTAATCCACTAACTTCACCTTTAACAATAGTAAGATCCGATTTAATGATATCTAAATTATCATAAATATGATTTAAATGATTATTTTTAATGATCCTTAACTCTTCTTTAATTTCGTGGTTTTCTTCTTTAAGACCATTTATATCCTTTTCTAAAATACTGAATTTAATCTCAAAAAATTCTTTATCATTTTTATCCATGATTTACCTCCAGTGTATTTTTGATTTAGATTTTAATTTTATTCATACACAATTGTTGACACCATCTATTAAAATCGTCTATGGAATTTTATTGAATCAGCAGTCGAAAATCCAGTTTTTCCATAATTTTCTTCTTGCATCTGCTGAATAGTATAAGAAGCATCCATTACATTTTCTACTTTTTTAAAAATTCTTCTTTCTTTTACTTTTAAGGTTTTTCCACAAACACATTTTCTCCTAACAACACCTTCTTTTGCATATAAAGCTCTACCACAATCACAACGGAAAATAAGATACATTTTAACCCCCAAAGATTTTACTTGCCAATGGAATAAATACTCTTGATGGAAGTATAATTAGAGTAGCAATACTAACACCAATATCTGTCCCAATAACAACTAAAAGAATTCTAAATATTGCATTATGCCATAAATCTTTAAAATTTTCAATTTTTGTTAAATTAACAATATCACTTCTTTTAAATTTTCTATATTTGGTTTCTGTTAACCCTGTAAGAAATCCAGTTGCAAATAAAGGATGTATTATGCATGGAACGGCAACAAAAAATCCAACAATCGCCGATTGAATTTTTGAACCAGACAAAATAGAACCTAAAAATGCAAAAACTCCACTGATTAAAAAAAACTCCAGTAAGCTGTAGGATATATCAACTCCTTTCCAAAGAGCTAATATAAATATTGCAACAAATGATATTGGTATTAAAGATAGAATAATTTTAAGCCAAGGAAGACCTTTTTTTTCAATGTCTGTAAGTTCTTCTAATGATGGTATTTCCTCTACATTATCTAAGTAATGGTTTATACCTTTTTTATGTCCTGCACCAACCACTGCAACAACATGATCTTTTTCAATCTCGAGTATAGATTTTGCTAAATATGCATCCCTTTCTTTAACAAGAACCTCATAGACTGAAGGAGATGTTTTTTCAAAGTATTCCATTACTTCTTCTAAGACATCTTGTTTTTTTAAATCTTCAATACTCTCTACTTCATTATCATCGTCACTATCATCAAAAAATGAGTAAATAAGAGTAAGAATGAATTTAAGCTTTTCATAAGCCCCCATTTTATTCATAGTTCTTTGTAGTGTAATGTTAATGTCCCTGTCAATTAAAGCTATTTCTGAATCATTTTCTTCTCCAGCTTCAATTGCAGCTATCATTTCAGAACCAGGTTTAACATCTAATTCATCACCTATTTTACTTTGAATTACCGTTAGTATAATACTTGCGATAAAGATCCCAACTTTATCTTCTTTAATAATTTTGGTGATAGATATGTTTTCTTCTTCAACACCATCTCTTTCATTAATTAAACGTTTATATCTATTAGCATCAAGTTCAATAGCTACAACTTCTGGATGTTGTTCACTGATAACATTTCTTACTTCTTCAACACTTTCTTTAGAAACATGTGCAGTTCCAATAATTGTTAAACATTCTTTTTTCATCTTTTAAACACTCACAAATAAAATTAAAAATTAATATTATCATTTATTTTACTTTAAATAATTTAATTATTATTATATTTAAAAATTTTTATTTATATAAAACATTGCATTGATATTTTAATTGTTGGATTATAAAATAATTTTAATTTTTATATTTAATGTAGTGGTTTTGGTAAATAATTTTTTTAAAATAAATATTATTAAAATATATTTATTTAAAATTATTTATATTAATTAAAATAAATTTATATTATTTAAAATTTAAAATTATAAATTTTTATAAATTGATATTTAAAATTAAATGATTTAATAAAAAAATTATCATTTTAAAATTTAAGAACTTTTCCAGATAATTAGAATACTATATTTTATTTAAAATAAGATTAATTAATAAATAAAGCATTTATTACTAATTGCATTTATTATTAATTAATATCGTGATAGTGTAAATTATTAATAAAAATAGTGTAAATATTGATAAATAAATTTATAAAAGACTAATATTATATATTAACTAAATTAAATGATTTTAGTATTGTTAAAATAATTAGTATAACCACAACAAGTAAAATAAATTTCATCCAAGGAAAACCTTTTTTTTCTGTGTCTTTAAGTTCTTCCATTGATGGTATTTCCTCTACATTATCTAAGTAATAGTTTATACCTTTTTTATGTCCTGCACCAACCACTGCAACAACATGATCTTTTTCAATTGCAAGTATAGATTTTGCTAAATATGCATCTCTTTCTTTAACAAGAACCTCATAGGCTGAAGGAGATGTTTTTTTAAAGTACTCCATTACTTCTTCTAAAGCATCTTGTTTCTTTAAATCTTCAATATTCTCTATTTCATTTCCTCCTGAAAACATTGAATAAATAATACTAAAGATAAATTTAAGTTTTTCAAAAGCCCCCATTTTATTCAATGCTCTTTGTAGTGTGATGTTAATGTCCCTATCAATTAAAGCTATTTCTGCACCATTTTCTCCTCCAGCTTCTATTGCAGCTATCATTTCGGAACCAGGTCTAACATCTAATTCAGCACCAATTTTACTTTGAATTAATGATAGTATAGAACCTGTAAGGTAAAGTCCAACTTTTTTCTCCTTAACTATTTCAGTAACCCCCATTTTTTCTTCTTTTTTAACACCATTTTTCTCTTCCATTAAACGAGTAAATCGTTGATAATCAAGTTCAATAGCTACAACTTCTGGCTGTTGTTCATTAATAACATCCTTTACTTCTTCAACACTTTCCTTAGAAACATGAGCAGTTCCAATAATTGTTAAACATTCTCTTCTCATTTTTTAAACACTCAAAATTGTTTATAAATTGAAATTTATTTTATTATTAATTTATTATTATATTTATTTTATTATTATATTTATGATATTAGATATTATAAAAATATATATTTAAATAATATATAGTGATTTTGATAAAACTCTTAATAAATAACTTTTTTATATAATTGAATATTATAAATTAAGAAGTTGAAGGGCATGTCCTATATTATACTCAATAATGTATTCATTTTGATGAGATTACTATTTTTTGAAAATTCTAAAAACTAATTTTCCAATGATTTATTTTTGATTTAAAGATAAATTAGAAAACTTGAAAATGAGCATTTGAAAGAGGTTTTATAGTGGGGCACCAATTTTTGGCAATATAATTTTCAATCCAATTTCAATGAATGATTTTTTATTGACTAAATCATAGAAATTTTTCATTCATGACTTATAAAATAAAAAATTTTATAAATATAGAAAATCAAAGATTTCCTGACTTAAATCAAAGATTAGTTGACTAATCAATTTCAATGATTAAATATTAACTTTCATTTATCTGCACATCCAATACAACATGAGAGACTCCTGGAGCATACTTTTTAATAGTTTCTATGTTTAAAAGTTTAACCTCCTTATTTTTAGCTATTTTTTTTATTCTATTAATCGGTCGAGTATTAATTAATTTATCTGGAACAGTTTCATGATAGTGTATAATTCCACCATCATTCAATACGGAAATAGCTGAATTTAAATAGTGATGTGTGGTTTTTATATAACCCATTATAACTCTATCAACAAGTAAATTTCTATCCAAATCTTTACAGTCTCCTAAGATTGGATTTATTTTATTGTGAACCTTATTTAAAATTATGTTCTTTTTTAGATAATTAAAAGAATTTGGATTAATTTCAATAGCTATAACTTTTTTTGGATTAGAATGAATAGCTATTGGTATTGAAAAATAACCAATTCCTGCAAACATGTCTAAAACAGTTTCATTATCATTTACAAGTTTAGATATTCTCATTCTCTCATTTGTATTTCCTTTAGACCACATTATTTTAGATAGATCGAGATTATAAAAACACCCATTCTCTTTATGAATAGTCTCAGTGGTTTCACCATACAGGAGTTCAATTTTTGGTTCTCTTATTTGACCAAAAATTTCATTAATCTTAACTATAGAATCGATATCAAATTTATCTAAAATCTTTTTTAAGTCTTCTGGATAATGATCTAAAACTAAGATTCTACCAATTTTTTTCCATTTCATAGTTATTCACATTTGTATTAGAATTTGTAATATGTAGCATTTCAAAAAAGTTTATATAAACTCTTTAATGATTTAATTTTCGTATTTCATTGTTTTCATATATTCCTACATTGTTTGATATATTTTTTTGAAGAGAAAAATCAATATCATCATTGTAGCCTAAATTTTTTAATCTATTACTTGATTTTGAATTATAAATTGCTTTTTTAAGTAATTCATGATTTTTACTTCCTAAAACAGCACTTTGAGCATATTCACTAATATCTAAGGACTGGAATTTAGTCTTATTTTTTTTAAAATCTTCTTTTATAGAATTAATTATGTCTCCACTGACTAAATAATCCTCTATTGCAAATTCTCCTCTTACTCCAGCCATGACAACATCCACATGCGAGTTAGCTAATTTTAAACAAGCTTTTCCAACGGATTTACTATTAATAAGAGAACCTATTAAGACTTTTGATTTCATTTCATTGAGTATTCTTGTTCCATTGCTTGTAGTAAGAATTAAAGTTTTTAAATTTGTTTTATATTTTTGAATGGCTACTGGAGAGTTACCAAGCTCAAATCCATTTATTTTAGCTCCAGTTCTCTCACCAGCTAAAACTCCATTCTTTTCAATAGCTATTTTAATTGCTTCTTCTTTAGTTAACACTGGAATTATTTTTTCATATTTATCCAACGCTACTGTAATTGTTGTACTTGCTCTTAAAGCATCAACCATAATAGAAGCATCCGAGGATGTTGTTTTCTCAAAACTCAGAGTTAATTTTAATTCTTTCATGAAATCACATTTTTATAATTACTACTTCTTACAAATAGTTCATAATTAATCTTTATTTTTATTCTCTAATTTATTTAATTAATAAATTAACAAGGTGCCTGATTTTCATGAAAAGCCAATGCAGTTATTAGCTTAATTTTATCTTTTAAAGATATTGTTCTTGATATTATTCAAAAGTACAAAATTTTCATTGATATTATACTAAAATTATAGATCACCTATCTTTAATTGTAATTTATTCAATAGTTTATGAATTAAAATTATTTGTGAAATTTAATGAGGATAAAACTTATTTAAATCAAATTTAAAGTCATTTAAACACTTAATATTAAATTTGAATGAATTAAAAAATTTAACTTCGGTAGAATTTATTTAAATAATATTTAACTTATTTTAGTCGTTGAATTTGAGTTTAATGAGAGTAACATCTGTACTTTTGAAATAAATCAATTTTAATGATAAGAAATCATTGAAATAGGTTCCCAAAAGCTTCAGATTTTTTGAATTTTTCAGACCCCTTGATAAATTAAATATAATATATAATTATCTACTAACTTTTTAAAATTTATTTTTATTGTACTTAAAACTTAAATTTTTGCAAAAATTATTACTTTTAATTTTTCTTAAAATCAATTTTTTTAAAATTAAAATTATTATTTTTAAAAAATAAATAAAAAAAACTATTTAATTATAAATTAATAAATTTTATTAGATAATTTTAAAAATTAGAATATTTTAATAAAAATTAAAAAATTTTTGGAGCAAATAAAAAATTTTTTCTAACTTAAAACATGTTTTAAATAAAGTATTATAGCTTCATCAATTGAATTTTTCACATCCTCAAATTTTTAAGCAAAATTATTTGATAAGTTTAAATATTTGCATTTTTTATAAATGATTAAGTTTATTAATTGATAAGTAGATATATAGAATATAATATTATGGGGAGTATAAAACTCATGAAAACTGAAAAGAGTTAAAACTACATTAAACATGAATAAAAACATTATGAAATACAGTGCATAATTAAGGCAGTGTAAAAAGGAGAAGTTTAAATTTATGAAAGTTATAACAACACCAATGTGTAAAAGAGTAGTTGAAATTGCTGGAATAACTGATTTTAAGGTAAATAAAAATCTTAATGAAGAAGAAGGAGATTTAGCTATCTCAATATCACAGAAAAAATCTAAAATGAGGTCATTAGTTATCAAATTAAACACCTTTAATCAAATAAAAAGTAGTATATTTGAAATTTATAAATATAATGAGTCTAAAAACAAGTCAAATTTAGATGATGAGATAAATAAAATTTTTAGGGATAATAATGTGTATAAGTGGATTGATAAGAATCAAAAAGAAAAGTTAAGAGAATTTAATTCAAATATTGAAGTCCTGGTTTACACAAATTTTCTAAAGGATATTGTTAAAGATATGGGATTTAAAATAATTAACTTAAGCATTTTTAATTTGGATGTTAAAAAACATAAGGAGATTATTTTAGAAGATTTAATGAACATTGAAAAAGATAATTTGGATGTGGATTATTTAATATTTCCAGATTATTTTAAAATAAATAGGTCTTATCTAACTCCTAAAACTCAAAATAAAATTATTACTATGCCAACTCACAACAATATATCTAAAGATCCTATTGAAAGAACAATAAATCGTTATTCAATTCTTGAAAAATTAATTAAGTGATATTTGTACTTATTAATCATTAATATTTGTTTAAAAAAGAATATTTGTTTAAAAAAGAATATTTTTTTATAAGTATTATTTAAACCAGTAGTTTTCTCTAAAGGTTATTTTAATAGCTAATTTTTTTTAATTTATTTAATAATAATTTTTTATAAAGTATTACATTTTTTAATCCATCTTATTATCTATTTATTAATTAATTAACCAATTAAAAATTATTTAAATCTATTTTATCTATTATTTATTTCTTTATTTAAATTTTAAACATTTTAATATGTTTTATTAACCTATTAACAAGAAAAAAATGATTATCAATTTTTAATTAATTATTACATTTTCAAAAAGAAGGTATTTCCTCATATATTTTTCTTTCTAAATAATTTCTAACCTTATTTAATATTAATTGTGATTTATTTAATCTTATATTTTAATTTTAAGAAATATTTTTATCAAAAAATTTTAGAAGCATTTATATAAGTATTACTACTTAATAGATAAATATCATTATAGTAAGTTGGTGGAAATAACTACTCCTAATATACCCAGTATAATAAACTATTTTACAGATTAATATCTAAATTTCGCTCAAACAGATTCAATTCAAGTTGAATGAAGTCATCCCAGTCATTTTTTGAAACAAAAATCTTCCATGCAACTTATTATCAATGATTTACAAATACTTTTAATTCTCAACACCATTTAATAAAAGATAACCAACACCATTTAATAAAAGATAACGTCGGATAAAATTAGGAGGTTTCCCTCCTAACCTCTCCTAAGAACGGCTCGTGTCACTTTCATGACAAGCCGCTCAAGCATATCTTTATATGTTAATGTGAGAATCGTCGATTCTTAAAATACTCTTTCTTGGAGTTATCATAAGGACTGTGATTAAATTGTATCATAAAATGCCTTTTTATAGGTGTCCAAGCCATTTTAATTAGTTTGTTACCTTCTTTGGATCCAGTTAAGATCCAATTGCTTTTATGTTTTCCATCGTCATAAGTTGAGAAGTAGGTTTTTTATTATCCATTTCATGGACTTATTCGGATGTAATCTTTTAACAAATTTAAGCACTTTGTGCATATGTAAGCATCCATTTTGGAGAAAATTTTCTTTGCAACTGTGGGTTTCCAATAATTAGCAGTTCCTCTAATCAGAGGTTTGAGCCTTTTAACCAGCTCATCTACATTGTTCCCATGTGATGTTTTGAATATATCTGTTATTTTAGATTTAAATCGTTTAATACTTTCCTTTGATGGTTTACTAAAATGTTTGTATCCATCTTTAGTTTGGTATCTTCTGAAGTTAAATCCCAGAAAATCAAAACCTTCACTCATAATGGGTTATCTTTATCTTTTCCTTTGATAGAGTTAATCCTCTATCATTTAGATAGGGATTTAAAATACCGTATAAGGCTTCAATATCTTCTTTATTTTGTGCGAAAATCACAAAAAATAATGGAGATTACTTGAATCTATTTTTGATTTCAATGTTGAAATGGTTAAAAATCCTAAGTGGAATGGTATAGCTATACAAATTTAGATTTTTCCCATTAAAAAATGATTGTTGCACTCTTATAGTTCAACATCAGCACTGTCAACTTAAGAAAATTATTTTTTTAAACTTGGATTGAAATTAAAAATAGAGATTGTATAAAAAGAGTTTAGATAGAAATTTTAATCAAAAATTCTTAAGTTGACAGCATTGAATTTAACATCTAATTTTTTGCATTATACTTCTCAACCTTCAACGATTTCTTAATATAATATATGTGAATTTATCAATTAAAATATAAAATGTTTGCAATAAAATATGTTTTAAACTATAATTGCTATGTTATAGTATTTTGTAAATTTATAAAAGATTCTATTCAAAAAATTTTTTATAAAATATTTTTTAAAAAAATTGATATTTATCTTTTAAATTAAAATTAAAAGATTATGAGTCAATTTTAAATTATAAATATTTATTTGAGAATTTATATAATTAATATATAATTTAAAATAATTAATTTCATATAGGGTCTAAATTTTTTCTCCTAAAAACCTGATTTTCGGATTTTGAATTTCCATTCTCTTTTTATAGTGTTAATAAATTTAAAAATAATCACAAATGATTTATAATATAAAATTAAAAATTCTATAAAATAATACTATATCTTATATTTAAAAGTATGGAAATAGTTAAGTTATGAAAGAGAGTGAAAAATGTTATATGTCTTCAAAGCATACTGATTTTAAAAAAATAATGTTAGGTAAGCAAACATTTGAGTTTTTAATTGAAAATAATTTTCTTTATGTTGATAAAACAAAGGATATTTATGATCTTATTAAAAATGAAAGTGTGGTTTTTTTATCCCATCCAAGAAGATTTGGTAAATCTTTATTGCTTATTACTTTAAATTAATATCAATCATGTCAATTTTGATAATAATTTAATTTCATGAGCTTAATCAATGATTCCAAACTTTATTAATATTAATTTTTGACTATATACTACATAATAAGTGAAAAACTGAAATAAAGTATTATCATCTGAATTTGACATGCCCCCAAAAATTTTAGGAGCCAACTTCTTTACACTCTTGAAAATTTTAGTTAATTCATTTAAAAAAAAAATTAAACTCATGACAAGACATATTACAAAACTTTAATTAAGTAAAAATCATAGGCGAAACTTAATAAAAATTTAAAATTAGATGAATTAATAAAGGAGTTGAGAAAATGATAATATCATTGATTAAAGAGTTATCCAGTGAAAGTTTTATAAATGAAATGAAACTAAAATATGGTTCTATTGAAAAATTAAAAGAAGCATTTGAAAAAATAAAAAGAAGTATACTTCATATAGACTTAGAAAACTGGAAATATCTAATAAATAATCTTAATGAAACAATAAAAATTGGTGAAAGAATATTTACTGAAAACATGACATTTGGTGAAATTGAATTAGAAATATTAACTATCATTAAAAAAGAAGCTCCGAAATCTATAAGCGAGCTATCTAAAATAATTCATAAAGACATGAGCA
>JAITOM010000384.1 GCA_031289975.1 Methanobrevibacter sp.
TTAAAAATAAAATATTTAATTTTATTAATTAATAATTTAATAAAATATTAAAAAGTATTATTGAAAATTAAGAGAATAAAAATAAATGATTAATTACAAACTTTTTTTATTCCACTATAATAAAAAAATTATCATTTTGAAATTCAAGAACTTTTCATATATTAACTATAAATTAATTTTAAAATATTTTAAATAAAATTTGGAAAAATATGTTTGAAAAATGTTAACTAAAAGCTTTATTTATTATTTTAAGCATTTTTGAGATGTCTTAGTATAACCAATATAAAATTTATATAACATGTTTTATAGATCTATGATTAAAATTAACAATATGTGATTACCCATGAAAATAAAAGATATTATTGAAGAAATTCGTCCAGATGTTTGGGAAATTCCAAGTAGTTATAAAAAAGAGATGAGAGTCCCTGGAAGACTCTATCTTGAAGAAGAATGTTTATTAACTCTTGAAAATGAAGCTATTAATCAAGTTGCTAATGTAGCATGTTTACCTGGGATTGTAAAATATTCGATTGGTTTACCCGATATTCATTTTGGTTATGGTTTTAGTATTGGGGGAGTTGCAGCGTTTAATAATCGTACAGGTATTATTAGTCCTGGTGGTGTTGGTTTTGATATTAATTGTGGGGTTAGAATGATTAAAACTAATTTAACAGAGGAGGATGTTAAACCAAAAATGAAGGAACTTATAGAAAGTATTTTCAACAATGTTCCTTCTGGAGTTGGAAGTAAAGGTAAAATTAGATTAAATCCAAATGATATAAATGATGTTCTTGATATAGGTGTTCTATGGGCTGTTGAAAATGGATATGCTTGGGATGAAGACCTTAAATTTATAGAAGAAAATGGTGCTATGGAAGAGGCAGATCATTCAAAAGTAAGTGATAAAGCAAAGCAAAGAGGAATTCCTCAACTTGGATCTTTAGGGTCTGGAAATCATTTCATTGAAATCCAAAAAGTTGATGAGATTTACAACGATGAAGTTGCAAAAACATTTGGTGTAGAGGAAGGAAATATAACAGTAATGATTCATACTGGATCAAGAGGCTGTGGACATCAAGTATGTTCTGATTATCTTAGATTAATGGATAAAGCATATAAAAAATATAAGGTTAATGTTCCAGATAGACAATTAGCATGTGCTCCTTGGAATTCATATGAAGCACAAGATTATTTTAAGGCAATGTCTGCTGCAGCTAATTATGCTTGGGTAAATCGACAAATAATTCTTCATTGGATTAGAGAAACCTTTGAAACTGTTTTTAAAAGAAGTGCTGAATATATGGATATGAATATTATTTATGATGTAGCTCACAATATTGTTAAAAAAGAAGTTCATAAAATCAAAGGTCAAAATAATGAAGTTTTAGTTCATAGGAAGGGAGCTACAAGAGCATTTGGTCCAGGACGAAAAGAAATTCCTTCAAAATATAGGAATGTAGGTCAACCAGTTTTAATTCCTGGAACCATGGGAACATCATCATATATTTTACATGGAACTGAAATAGCTATGGAGGAGACTTTTGGTTCAGCAGCACATGGAGCTGGAAGAATATTGAGTCGTAGTAAAGCTAAAAAACAATTTAATCCAGATACAGTAGAACATGATTTAAATGATAAAGGAATACTTTTAAAAGCAAGTTCAAAACCTATTGTAGCTGAAGAATCACCACAGGCTTATAAAGATGTCGATCAAGTTGTTAAAACTATTGATAAAACAGAAATAGCTAAACTTGTAGCTAAAGTTACTCCATTAGCAGTTACAAAAGGCTAATTTGAAACAAAAACTTAGTTTGAGTATATGATTAGTAGGCAATATTAAAGGAAGTTACATAAATGGCTAAAAAAATTGGAATTATAGGTGGTAGTGGAATATATGGAATTACTGAGGGTATGGATTTAGAAAAAAAAACTGTTAATACTCCTTATGGGGTTTCTACTGATGTTTATCTATTTAAAGTGAATAATAAGGATATTGCTTTTATACCAAGACATAAAATTGGGCATAAAACTCCACCACACATGATAAACTATAGATCTAACATTTTTGCACTTAAAGAATTAGGTGTTAATCAAATAATAGCTACAAATGCTGTGGGTTCCTTGAATGAAGATAATCCTCCAGGTTCACTAATATTACCTAATGATTTCATTGATTTTACTTGTAAAAGAGATAAAACATTTTTTGATGATGAAGTTGTTCATACTGACTTTAGCCAACCATATTGCAATCGTTTAAGAAATATAATAAGTAAAAATGGAAATTTAATTAAAAAAGGTGTTTATGTTTGCACTGAAGGACCTCGTTTTGAAACAGGTGCGGAAATTAGAATGTTTCAAAAGTTAGGTGGAGATATTATAGGAATGACAGGTCTTCCAGAAGCAGTTCTTGCAAAAGAAAAAGGAATTTGTTATAGTTCAATATGTATAGTTACAAATTACTCAACATCTTTATCTAAAGATAAACTAACTATAGAAGAAGTTTTTAAGATGATGGAAATCAAAAAAGAGGAAACAATTAAAATAATTCTTAACTCAATTAAGGATATTCCTATTGATTATGAGTGTGATTGTTTAAATCCATTATAAAAATAGGGCATAAATTAATTTATAATAAATAAATTATATATCATAAATCCCATAAAAAATTTATTTAATAATAAAGTATATTTATTTTATAATTTAAGATTTTTTTATTATTATTAGAATTGTTATTTGAAATTCTTTTATTATTATTAGAATTGTTATTTAAAATATTATATTAAATAAATTAAATAGAAAAAATATTGGGAGATGAAAAAGTGGCAAAAGTTATATTGTTAAGTGGAAGTCCACGAAAAGATAGTAATTCAATGGAAATATTAGATATTTGTGCAAAAGCTATTGAAGAGAATGGTGTAGATACTGAAATTATCTCACTTAGAGGAATTAATGTAAATTCTTGTATAGCATGTAATGAATGCATCACTAAAGGAAACTGTGTTCTTAAAGATGGTTTAGATGAAATAATTGATAAAATAAGAGACAGTCAAGGTTTTATTCCAGCTGCTCCTGTTTACTTTGGTACTGCTCGAGGAGATATAATGTCTGCACTTCAAAGAATTGGAAAAGTTTCCAAAGGAAACAATAAATTTTTATCTTGGATGGTTGGAGGTCCAATAGTTGTTGCAAGAAGAGGAGGTCAAAGCTTAACCTTACAGGAAATGTCAATGTTTTTCCCTATAAATGATATGATAATGGTAGGTGCTGATTATTGGAATATTGTTTTTGCCCTTGAGGAGAAAACATCACATGCAGATGCTGAAGGTGTTGCAACAATCCAAAAATTTGGAGAAAATGTAGCTAAATTAATTAAAAAAATAAATTAATTATTAAACTATTTTAAATATATTCTTAATGAACACTGCAAAATTTTATGAGGGATATGATAAATTGTGAAAATCCATCCTCCTTTTATATATCACTTCGAATTAATTGAAAGATTTTTATCTGGATATCTGAGTTCTTTAGCAAGAGCATCAATTCCATTTCTATATATTCACCAACATTCATTGTTCTTATGTAATCTAATTCTTTTGCAAGTTTTCGGATTATGGGAATATTCCCCAAATTCTAATTTTACTTTTTTTCTTCGTTGATTTTCCATTTCACTATTTTTTATTTTCGTTCATGTATACTTATCATTTCAAAATGTATATTCCATATCAGACTTGATTAAACGATAGTATCGGTGCATTTAATTAAAAGTTAATGAACTTGTAGTAAACTAATTAATTCTCTAATCAATTTAATTATAGTGTTTTACCTAATATTTATAAACTTTATTAATAATCTTTTAAATTCATTTATATTAAAATTCAATGATTTTTATAAATATAATTTAGAAAATGTTATAAAAGTTTGGTAAAACATTATATAGTATTTCTCTTAACTTTATTAACATGATATATTATCATTAAATTTTTAAAAAAGTTTAATATCTCTTTGAATTAAAATTTGAATAATTTAAAGAATAATTTTTAATAAAAATTTTTAAATAAATGTTACAAAAGTTTGGAGAAATGATATATTAGAAAATTTTTGTATTAATATAGTATCATGAGCATTTATTTTTATTTTTTCAAATAGCTCGTGAATATAGTTATTCTATTTTCAATTTGTTTAATATTATTTGCTTTATTCAATTTTATTTATACTATAAATTATTATTTGTATATCTTACTTCTTTTACCAAATTCAATATAATTTTTGGAGGTTAGTATTATTATCAATATCTAAAAAATTCTATAACTTCCTCAATAGCTTTCCTAAAACTTCCAATTTTTTTTTTTAAAATATCAGAATAATAATGATTATTAGTAAGTTCTCTGATTAGTTCTAACAGTTTATCAAAATTCTTTTTATCTTTTTTAGATAATTTTTTAAAGTATCGATCTGTTTTGGGGTCGATTATTTAATATTTGAATTTAATTAACTTTCTAAAATTTTTCATGGATGATATCATCATAAACACTCGAATATTTAGATAACCAACATATTATTAGTAATATTAATCAATATAAACATTAAATTTTCATTTAAATATTTATATTTAATATAAATAGCTTTATTTTTTTTATTAAGAGGTTTATCATTCTTGAGAGAGAGAGAGAGAGAGAGAGAGAGAGAGAGAGCTTGTGATTTCTTTTTAAATCTTTTTATTATTTTTTATTTGGTTTAAGTACTTTTTATTATTTTTTATTTGATTATAATAAGTTTAATAATTTTTATTTTTAAAAATAAAAACATAACATTTAAATAGAAGTAAAATTAATCCAAATATTGTAAGTTAAAATATTAATTTTTTTTGACTTATTGAGTTTGTCTAATAATTAATTTTATCAAAATCATGAAATTTATAGATGAACTCTATTGAATTTTAGGAGGTGAAAATATGGATTTTACTGTATTACCAGTACCTTTGGGTTGTACTCGTGGAAAAAGTACATGTCGTGGAAAATTTTAGATAGTTTCATGTAAATATATAACTATAAGGAGGTAAAATCATGGATTTTACAATAAGTGTATTAAAATCAGGTAAATATCATTGTACACCTGGTAAAAAAGGATGTTATTAAATTTTTTAAAAAAATAATTTTTTTTTATTTTTTTGATAAATATAGGCATAGGTGAAGTAAATGTTAAGTAAATATCCTTATTTAAATGAAAATTATTATGTTCATGAAGGACCTAATATAAGTGCTATTAGATCTTTACCAGATAAATATGATGAACAGTTAGAAAATGGTTTTATAGAAGCAGTTATTAGTAATGATATTGTTAAAATTATTAAAGAATTTGATGGTAAAACTAAATTAGATGATGTTATCAGAATTTTAGTTAATAAATATGATGAAGATTATAATCAGGTTAAGGATGGAATAGAAAATTTAATTAATAATTATATTTGTTTTGAAATTAAAGATGAACCCACTAAGATTAATACTTTAATTAAAAACGGTAAAGATCTTTTATATCCATTTAAGATTAATATTGATTTAACTGATTATTGTAATTTTAAGTGTAAACATTGCTATAATGAAAGTGATAATAAAAATAAAATTTTTGTGGACACAGATAATTTGATTGATACTTTTAAGGATTTTAATGAAAAAGGTGTATCTGTTATTGAATTAATGGGAGGAGAACCTTTGGCACATCCAAACATTGATAAAATAGTTGATTTTTTCTGTGAAAATTTTGATGCCATTAATATAGTGAGTAATGGATCTTTATTGAATCAGGAGCTTATTAAAAAATTTAAGAAATATTCTAATTTATCAATACAAATAACTTTAAATAGTTATGAAAAAGAATATCATGACTGGTTTTGTGAATTAGATGGTAGTCATGAAATTGTGAAAAATAATATCAGATTAGCATGTGATAATGGATTAAATATAAGTGTTTCAATGATTATAACTCCATATAATATTTATGAAATGGATAATGTTGCTAAAATGGCATATGATATAGGTACTTCAAATTTTAAAGTAGGAACAATACTATCATTTGGTAGAGCAACTGAGGATTTAATTTGTAAAAATAATACTGATATTATAAAACGAACAAATGAAGTAGCCGATAAATTTCCTAAAGGTTTTATTTTCAAAGAACCCGAACATGTTGTTGATACTGATGTCGATAGAATCAATTGTGGTGCTGGATATTTTAATGTAGGAGTTAATGTTAATGGTGATGTCAGCTTTTGTGAAGTACCTATTCAAGGTGTGAGTTTTGGCAATATTTTAAATGATGATGTTGATAAATTATTTAAAAGACTTAACAATCGTAATTATCATAAATTACAGGAGCCAAATCAAAAATTATGTGAAGATTGTGATTATCTTGATGAATGTAAATATTGTGTGGTTCAAGGGATGAAACATTATTTTGACATTGGTGATAAGTGTAAATGGGGCACTAATGCAGAAATACAGAAATATATTAGTGAAGTGAAAGAAAATGAAATTCTTGAATGAATATTTAAAAAAGTATAAGTTAATGATTTTAGGAATTGGATTAACAGCTTTTTTATCTTTTATTTTTGAATTTATCAACCCATTATTTTTTAAAATAATAATTGATAATATCTTTATTAATAAGGAATTTTATCTTTTGAATTCTATAATTATTTATATTGTTGTATTTTTCGTTATTTCAAGTATCAGTGGTTATTATAATACTTATTTAAGTAATAAATTAGAATATAATTTATATAGAAATATATCTAATAAAATGTTTAATAAGATTATGAGTTTATCCATGAATAATTATGAAAATAATAATGTTGGGGATTTAATGACAAGAATTATGGGCAATGTTCAAATTGTTAGTAAAATATTTCCACAAATATTATTGCATTTATTCATGAATTTATTATTGATTTTCATTCCTTTAATCATAATGTTTTATATTAATTTTTATTTAACAATTATAATAATCTCACCTTGCATACTATTTTTATTTTTAAACCTGTATATGGGGAAGAGAATAGAATTTTATGAATCAAAAGTTTTAAAAATTAATGGTGACTTATCATCTTTTTTAAAAGAATTTTTATCTGTTTCATTAATGTTGAAAGTTTTTAATTTGAAAAATTGGATTGCTAAAAAGTTTGAAAATAGAAATAATGATTATTATGGTATGTCTTTAGTATCTGGTAAAATTAGTGCATTAAATTATTCAATAAATTTTGTATTTTTTGCTGTAGTTATAATTTTATTTATTATTCTCGGTGGAAAAATGGTGATAAATAATTCTATTACTATTGGTACATTTACAGCATTTTTAACATACATTAACATGTTTTTTTCTCCTCTTGCACAATTTTCTTTACTTTGGACGGATTATAAATCATCACTCCCTGCTATTGATAGAGTAAAAGAGATTTATGACATCAAAGTTGAAGAATCAGGAGATCAAAAGTTAAATCTTACTAAAGGAGAAATAAATTTTAATAAGGTTGATTTTGCTTATGAGAATAATAAAATATTAAATAATTTTAATGCTAAATTTAATAAAGGTTTAAATTATATTGTTGGGGAAAATGGGGCTGGAAAATCTACAATCATGCAGTTAATATGTGGACTATACAAAGTAGATAGTGGAGAAATAACATTTGATGAACAGGATATAAATACATTAGACTCTGAAAATTTACTTAATCATATTGCTACTGTTTTTTCATATCCTTATCTTTTTAAAGGATCAATTTATGAAAATATACTTGTTGGTAATTTAAAAGCAAATAAAGATGATGTTGTAGATGTTTGCAAATTAGTTGAATTAGATACTTTTATCAATAGTAAAAAAGAGGGTCATGATTATGATGTTGGTGAGGCAGGACAATTTTTATCAAGTGGTGAAGGACAAAAAGTTGCTTTAGCAAGAGCACTTATAAAAAATAGTCCAATTTTGTTGTTAGATGAAGCCACTAAATCTATTGATGAAGAAACAAGAAATGTTATGAATAAAACAATTAGAAAAATAAAGGAAGAAAAAACAATAATAATAATCACACATAATTCATCAGAAATAGAAC
>JAITOM010000387.1 GCA_031289975.1 Methanobrevibacter sp.
TTCTAAAAATATTAAAAAAACATTAAAAAATGAAGACATAGAAACATTATTTATTTATGGTTCTTTTGCATCAGGACAAGCTAAAATTCATAGCGATTTAGATTTATTTATCATAGGGAACTTGAATGAAGACTATTTAATTGAAAAAATTGATAAAATAGAACAACAATTTTCTAAAGAAATAAACTATACATTATTCAACAATGAAGAAATCAAAAATAGAATTAAAGAAAAAGATCCTTTTTTAGATGACATTTTAAAAAATCCAAAGATTTTCATCATAGGCAATGAAAAAGAATTTTTAAAGAACATTGAAGGCACCAATCTATGAGAAAAGATTTATTAAAAAAAGGATTTATTAAAAAAATAGAATCTAATTCTATTCAAGTAAATAAATCTTTAGAACTTGTTGAGAGAGACTTGAAAGTAGCTAAAACTATGTTAATAGAAAATAATGATTGGGCATATAATATTTCTTATAACTCTATTCTACAAGCGATTAAAGCTTTAATGTTTAGTGAAGGATATAAAACATCCAATATAAATTCTCATGTAAGTACAATTGAATTTGCTAAAGATTTTTTAGATAAATCAGACATAATTTATTTAAATAGAATGAGAAGAAAAAGACATAAAGCAGTTTACGAAATATCAGGATCTGTAACAAATATAGAAGCAAAAAATTCAGTGCATAATGCAGAAAAAATTGTTTCTAAAATAAAAATGATTATAAACGAGCAAAAGAAAGAATAAAATTAATTTTTTGATTGGAAGATATTGTATAAATAATTTATACAAGTGTTTAAATTAATTATACACTTTTCATTTTAAATATTATAATGTATGAAATAATCTTTATAAGTACATGAAAACTTCGTTTTTCTAAGTGAAATAAAAAATTTCAATACAGAAAAGCTTCGCTTTTATAAGCAAAATAAAAAATTTCAATAAAGAAAAACTTTAATTTTCTAAGTTTAAAAATAACAATACCTACTATTTTAGATGATAATCTTTTTTAATAAATTATTTAATTTAGAATATTAATTTAAATTTATAAAAATATATAATTTTAAATTTTAAATAATATTAATATATTTTAATCAATATAAATAATTTTAAATCAATATATTTCAATAATATTTATTTTCAAAAAAGTTATTTATTGGGAATTTTATCAAAACTACTAAAACTTATTTAAATTTAAATATCATTAATTTTAAATATCATTTCACTAAAATTTATAATTTTAAATTTAAAATAAAAATTTAAAATAATATAAATATATTTTGATTAATATAAATTATTTTAAATTAATATTTTTTAATAATACTTATTTTTAAAAAAGTTATTTATTAAAAACATTAGAGAAACGAGAAACAATTGCAATTATAAAATTAAAAAAATTATTTTTGATTAAAAAATTATTTGTAAAACATTATAATTTTAAATTTAAGAAAATTTAATAAAGAGAATACTATGTATAAAATTACAACTATTGGTGGAGATGGAATTGGACCTGAAGTCATGGAAGGAGCTATAGCTATTTTAGAAATATTAGATCTAAATTTTGATTTCATTGAAATGGAAGCTGGAAAAGGATGTTTAAAAAAAAATGGAACAACGATCCCTGAGGAGACAATTAAATCAGCAAAAAAGAGTCATGCTACATTATTTGGTGCTATAACCACAGTTGATAATGAAAAAAGTCCTATTATTGTTTTAAGAAAGAATTTAGATGTTTATGGAAACTTAAGACCTGTGAAGTCATTTGAAGGAATTGATTGCTTGTATCCTAATTTAGAATTCTATATAGTTCGTGAAAATACCGAAGGATTGTACTGTGAAATTGAATATTGTTGTGAGGATGAAAAAACTGCAGTATCTCACAGAGTAATTACTAAAAAAGCAAGTGAAAAAATTATTGACTTTACATTTAAACAGGCAAGTGAAAATAAAAGAGAAAAAGTTACTTGTATTCATAAAGCAAATGTATTAAAAAAAACTGATGGTCTTTTTAAAAAAATATTCTATAAAATAGCTAAAAACTATCCAAACATAAAAGCTGAAGATTATTATGTGGATGCCATGGCAATGTATCTTGTTCAAAAACCAGAAGATTTTGATTACATTGTGACTACAAATCTTTTTGGAGATATTTTATCTGATGAAGCTGCAGGGCTTGTAGGTGGTCTTGGACTTGCTCCATCAGGAAATATTGGGGATAAACATGGATTATTTGAACCAGTTCATGGTTCTGCACCAGATATTGCTGGAAAAAAGATCTCAAACCCAATAGCTATGATTCTTTCATCAGCAATGATGTTAGATTTTTTAAATGAAAAATATTATGCTAATCAAATAAGAATAGCTGTTGAAAATGTTTTAAAAAAGAAAAAAATAGCTACTCCTGACTTAGGTGGATGTGATAAAACAATGGATGTTGCAAATGCTGTTATCAATGAATTAAAAAATGTCCTATAACAACAATATCATCAACTTAAGGATTTTTTTATTTAAATTTTTTTAATTGCCTTAATTTTTATTTAAACAGAAATTAATGGATAATCCGTGTCTATTTTTTATATGTAGTTTGTATCCGAAGTATGATTTATTGCCTTTTTTGCTCCATTCTCCATCTTTATTCCATTTTTCATCTTTATTTCTTCGTGTTTTCGCATCTTTGCCGTGTCGTGTCTGTTCTTTTATGATCCTGGATCTTGATGTTTTATGAAATGTTTGCATACTTGAATATTACACCTTAATTCATGAGTTAAGCCTTTGAAATCTATCTGTTTTTGAAGTTCATACCCATACAATTTTATCAGTTCCTGTTTTTACTAATTTTCTCATAAATGACCAATATTGTTGTTTTTCATCAGTATTAGGTCTCCCACCGTTTTCATCTCTGATTATCATAGATTTTCTTAATAACAATGGTCTAAAATAACTTTCCAATAAATAAAAGGAGTTATTTCAGCCAAGTTATCCCCATAATTCACTAAACCTTTTATCATTACTACCTTTTCAATAAACTGTTTTTTTTAAACTAAACCATTAATAATTTATAGCTCGTGCATGTATTTAAACAATATACTATTCCACTATTAAGCACTGCTTTATAAAGTGATTTTTTTTGCTTTTATGGGTTTATTAGTTGTTTCTATAGAGAGAGAGAGAGAGAGAGAGCAAATGATTAGTTTTAAGAATTCACCAATGTTTTTATTTAGTTTAAAGCTTTTTAATCAACTTCCCATTACTCGTATAAATGAGTTTAAATGGAAATCTTTATATATGAATGAAATAATATTATGATGCATGGGGATTTTCTATGAAAAAAATATTAGATTAATAAAAATTCTCTATAATCTATTAAAATCGATAACAGGTTTATCAGGTGGTTTATTTGTTTGATGGAAATACTAAAAAAACATCTATTAAAAATTTAAAGAGCGAATTCGTTGATTGGTTTTATCCAACATTCTGTCCTAAATCATATAGATTTCTTTTTAAGTATGGAGGTTCGGAACTTAATAACATTGAAAATAAATACTTTCAGTCTTTTAATGACAGATTGTTTGAGGTTGACTTAGATAATATTCCTGAAAAAATTATATTGATAAAAGGAAACTTGATAAATAAGTATAATGTTGATGATAAAACTTTTGCATATTACAGTTATGATTTAAGTCATGGCATACCTAATGCAATTATCAACAAGCATTATATAGAATTTTTAGTAGAATATAATAAAATTATAAATAAAAAAAGATAAAAAAAGAGATTCTGGTATAAAATCCTAACAATCTGTTAAATTCTTTTAAAATAGATCAAAACAAGTTTTATTAAAGGAGTTGGTGTGCATAGAGTAGAATTAATTGTTAATGAGTATGAAATAAAAACATTAGAAGCCTTAATCTATTTAAGTGAAGAAGACTTGTTAGAAATTAAAGGTGTTGGTCTTCAATAGCTAGAGCTATTTAGGAGGTTTACATGAAAACTAAAGTTAGAAAATTAATTAATAAGTTGTGGATGAAATTTAGAGAATCAAATGAAGAAACTCAATTGTGTATTGGTGGAGCTACAATTTTTATTTTAGGGTTTTTTCTAATTAGTGCAATATTAGTTGCTACTGCATCACCTGATAAAATTGATGGTATTACATTCTTAAGTTATAATATTGAAAAAGGCTCAAACTATGATACTGGAAAATTACAATATACTGTTGTTTGTAACAACAGTCAGTTAAATGGCTTTAATATTGAATATTATGTGTATGATAATGATAAGTTGTTAAATAAAGACATAAAGCCAGAACAACATATAAGCAAGGTAAACACTGATGAAAATTTTTCTATAAATGGTTATAGTAGTGAATATCGTGACAAGACTGTAACTAGTATTATTGTTAAAATCGTTAAAGACGATAAAGTGTTATTTAGTGAAAAGTTTGATGTTGAACCTCATACATTTGTTTATACTAGTAGTGCAAGTAATACAAGTAGTTCAACTAGTGTAAGTAGTGCAAGCAGTGGTTTAAAAGCTAACACTGTTTCAATGACTGTTAATGATGATAGTAGTGTTACTTATAATGGTTATGCTATTATAGGTGATTATAAGTGGACATATACTAATTATAGGATATATAAAGATGGTACTACAAGTGGTACTGCTAATATAGCTAAAGTTTAAGGAAAGATGGTGTTAAATGAATGAATTCTATTATTTATGTTTTGAATAAAAATACGCAGGTTGTTATAGCAGAAGAAAAATTTTTAGATATAAAAGCTGCTAAAAATAGAAAGTATGATTTGTTGATGGAGCAAAATGATAATTTGGAGGTAATGAGTAAATATGGTTTATTATGGAAAGATATAGAAATTCGTGGGAAGTTTATAAGTACAAATATTAATTTAGTTAATGCTAATCCTGCAAAGCAGGGTCATAGTGATTTGTTTTGGTATTTAGTGATTAGTGGTATTATAGGATTATTAATGTTGTTAATAGTATCTTTGTGGACTAGGAGTCTTATGAGTGGTCTTATGTAAGTTATTATATGAAGTTAATGTTAGTCAGAACTGTTGTTCTGGCTCTACTTGTAATTGTGTATACAAATGTTAGTATATGTATTAAATTCAAAAGGGAAACCATTAATGCCATGCTCACCAAAAATAATCAACCTTGAAATTCTCTTTAATGAAAGCATGAACTTTTCTTGTACTTAAACATATTGATAATGATGATTATAAGATTAAGATATTAATTGCTAATGTAGTTAAAGACGAGGAGTGATTGTAATGAAGTTAGGTATTGTTGATCCAAGTAAGTTAGAAATAATATTTGATATATGTGAAGAACCAGTGAATTTGAAGGAATATGAAGATGTTGTTAGTGCTATGATTAAGGATGTAGCTACTAAAGTTAAGACACTTAAGACTGGTGACATTGAAATATGGTATGATAGTGAATTGATTAGTGTTATTGAGTTGAAGCACGATATGATTTTATAGATAGTATTATTGACAATATAATCTTTAATCAATTTGATGCTATGTTGCAGCAAGAATTGCCATTGAGGATTGTTGGTATTAGTGGATTATGTTTTGATTTAGTTGATGAGCATAGTATGAGTTGGCATGTTTATAGTGGATTAATATCTTCGTTGTTTACGAAGGGTATTATTGTTGTTAGAAGTGAAGATATTGAGGAATTGATTTACATGTTAGTTTCATTAGTTATTAAATACTTGAATAATAAGGATGGTTCAATACTGTTTAATAGACCTGAATTAAGTAGTCCTAATCCAGCATTAAATTATTTGAGTAGTATTATAGGAGTTGGTGCTCATAGAGCAGAGTTGATTGTTAAAGAGTTTAAAATAACAACATTAAGTGAGTTGTTGGCGTTGGAGTATGATGATTTAGTTGAGATTAAAGGTATTGGTCCATCAAGTGCTAATGCTGTATTAGGAGGTTTACATGAAAATTAATGTTAAGATGATTGGAAGCATAATAACTAGAGTGTTAGATGTGTTTAAAATTAATTGGAAAGGATTTATTGTGTTAGCTATATTTTTAGTGGCTAGTGTTCACGCAATAGATTTTATGTTTGGACCGCAAGTTCATATTACTAGTAGTTATAGCAACAAAGTTAAAGTTAATGGTCATATTGATTATAATGGTATAAGATACGATTATGATAATGAGTATATCAATTTAAGTGAAAGTAATATGAGAACATTAGTATTAGTTAGTAGGATGTGGAATGGGAGTTAAATGATTTATCAGACTAGAGATAATTATAATATGGCGATTCAAACTCTGTTAATTCAGGGTTGGGTGATTGATAAGTATAATGACAAGAAGACTAAGTTGGTTAAGGATGGTGAAGTTCAGTATGTTGAGTTAGTGAGTGATGAAGGGTATTGGTTACCATTTGCACTTGGTTTCTTTTTAAGTTTGATTGGTGTTCTGTTTAGTGGATTATTGCTAAAAAAGTATGAAAAGAGATGGTCAGCTAGCCTTTGCGGGTTAGTATGGGGTTTATCTATTGTAGGTATTATGTTTTTCCTTATAATTATGATGGTAACTCATAAACATTAAGTGTGATTAAATGAAGAAAAGATTACTGCTGAAATATTAGGGGAAAGGTCTTTTTTAAGTAGTATTGCTGCTAGTAAAGCGGAACATAAGTTAGTTGATGAGGGTTATGATGTTAATACTATTGTTATTGATAAAACACCAAAACCTAATCATTCTGCAAGTGGTGTAAGTATTGTTGGTTATATTTTTAGTATATTAATTCCACCTGTTGGTTTTATTATTGGATTAATTCAATATGTTGATCTGGATCAAGCAAAACATGGAAAAATATATTAATCATAGCCAGCATATCAATATTGTTAGCCTTAATATTAGTTTTTATGTTTTTTTTAAGGACTATAGTGGAATAAAAAAAGTTTGTAATTAATCATTTATTTTTATTTTCTTAATTTTCAATAATACTATTTAATATTTTATTAAATTATTAATTAATAAATTTAAATATTTTATTTTTAA
>JAITOM010000391.1 GCA_031289975.1 Methanobrevibacter sp.
TCACAATTGAAAAATTGAAAACAGACGATAAAAGTTTAATGACATGTATAGGGGCTTAATGCTTTTATTCTAAAATCCAAATTCCAAATTGGGAATTTCCATCCTCTTTTTACAGTGCCAATAATTTAATAAAAAAATTATCATCCAAAATTTAAGAACTTTTCAAAAATTACTATAATAAATTCAATTAGATAATTTTAAAAAATTAGAATATTTTAATAAAAGTTAAAAAATTTTTAAAGTAAATGAAATAATTTGAAGAAATAATTTGAAATAATTTCAAATTTTTTAATTGAGATAAAAAATTTCAATAAAGAGAATCAAAAATTCTCTAAGTTCAAAAACTAAAGTTTTTAAAGTGCAAAAAATTTGACCCTAAACTATAATAAGTACTCAAATAACTCATCATAATAATTTTACAGTTGGAATTTATCTTTAATATGAGCAAATGAATCTGAAAACTTAAATTTTTTATTATTTGATGAAGGATTATTCTCTTTACTATCGATTTTTTCTTCATTTGAAAGCAGATTATTTTCCAAGTTATCATCACTTTCTTCAAATTTCTCAATTTTTGGATCTTCAAAGTATTCATCATCCGATATAACAGTTGTATCATGATTATTTTCTTCATTTGTATGATCTTCTTTAGGTAATTCCTTTCCATAAATAAGAAAATCTAATTTCTTTTTAATTCTATCTGTAAGCCCAGAAGTATGTGATTCATCTTCAACTATTTTAATAATATCTTTAGCAATAAGTTCCATTTTCCGATCCCCATTAATCCAAACAAGACCATTTTGACCAACAAGTATTTTACAATTAGTTGCTTGCTTAATTGTATTAATCATAGAACCTTCTTTACCAATTAAACGAGGGACTTTATTTGGGGTGATATTAGCTAAAATACCTTCCCTAAATTTTCCCAGACCTCTACCTTTCAATCCTAATTTAACTTTATTAACTTCATCAACATGCACAACTCTTAAAAAAAGAACATCACCTAAATCAAACACTTTTTTTAAATCTCTTTTTTCTCTTCCGAAAACTTCAGATGCTGGGAGTATGCCTGAGTATGGAGAATTAATATCTACTTCCCAAATAGAAAACCTTATATCCGTGATTTTACCAATTATTACATCTCCCCTTTTTGGTAAATACTTACTGTTAAGAGGAATTACACTAATCTTTTTATTTCTTAAGGAAACTAATCCAGTTAAAGAAGATAATATACTATCACCATCTTTAAATGTCCCTCTTCCTGAATAATAACCTTCTTCAGCTAACATTTCTCCAGGAACTACTAAATCTTTGTCTTCTACATTAATCATTAATTTACTCCCTATTATATAATTATATGTGAATTAATTATTGGTATAAATTGTATAAAAATCATATTAGTATAAGTTTTAAATATTGTTTATTTTAATATATTATTATTGTTCAATTATTAGTATTTAACTTTTTTATTTTTATTATAATTTAAGTTTTTCAATTTTTATTAGAAAAATTTTATTTTTCAAACGATAGAATCAGCAATTTCCCCTAAATTTATAAATTTTTATTATATGCAGAATTTAAATTAAAATAATAAAATTATAAACTAAAATTTGACTAATATTTTGAAAAAATTTTACAACAATACAATATAATTAATTTAAAAGTATTAATTTAAATATAATTAAAAATTGAAATTAAATAATTAAAGAAATTATTAAAATTATTTTAAATTCTGAATAACTAAAATAATTTAATTTAAAGTGAATAATAATCTAATTAGAACTATTAAAACTAAAATTTAAATATTATTTAATTAATTTAGTTTCAGAATTCCCTCCACTTATTTTCTCCATTTGCGAAATAAAATCATCTTGAAGTCCTCCTGGTATTTGAACAATAGCTATCCAAGAGCCATCTTGTTGCCATTCTTCATTAATAATTTGACCAAACTTAGATATTGCAGAGAATCCGTTTCCGACAACATCTCCAGGTAAACGAACTGCCATTTTCACTTTTTCAAAACTAATCGGAATTTTCAATTTAATAGCTTTTAAAACTATCTTAATTTGCTCATCCACAGATTTAAAAGGATCTATATGAATTTTAGATTCATTCATTGCATTTTCAATCCTATTTACAGGATGGGGAAGACCATTCTGAGGATTGATAGATTCTCTTGCTATTTTATTAATAACAAGTAACCTTTTCTCTTCTTGCATTTTACGCCTCTGTTGAGCAGTAAGTTGAATATTTCCTTTTTTAAGAATTTCTGTAGCTACATTAATAACATCCTTAGTTTGAAAAACTTTATCCATACCTTCTTCAGATGCTTTATCACCTTTTTTAGCATCTTTAAAAATATCTTCAACAGCCAAAATATCTTCAACTTCAACACTATAATTATTAGGATTTCTAAAATCTGCTGCTAAATCAGGATCAACTAAAATTTCAAATTTCTCTCCATGTGATTCTAATCTTGCAACAACAGCATCATCAACATTAACCATACAAACACCAGAACATTATCGTATACTGAAGAAAATTATTAGTTCTAAAGATAAGATGTTCATCCTATTAAAAATATAAAACTGATATTTAAATAAATAAAAAAAATCAGATAAAATAATTAATCATTTTTATCCTTTTCTTTAGCTTCAACTTCTTTTCTTTCAATTTCTTTAGCTTCAGCATCTTTTTTTTCAATTTCTTTTCTTTTATGCAAACCTTTTACATATTTTGATATTTCTTTCTCTGAAACTTTAGAATAAAGTTTAGTTTCTTTATCAATAATAGCTATTTCTATATTACTTTCATTGAGTTTATCTTCAGTAGCTTCATAAACAGCATCTAAAGCTAAATTAATAGCTTCATCTAAAGACAAATCATCCTTATAATTCTTTTCAAATACTTCCATCGCAATATTTCTACCAGAACCAATAGCTGTTGCTTTATATTCAATTAAAGCTCCACTTGGATCGGTTTCGAAGAGTTTACAATCCTTTCCTGTAACTCCACCAATAATGAGTGCTGAACCAAATGGTCTTACACCACCATTTTGAGTGTATAATTGTTTTAAGTCACAAATCTTTTTAGCTAAAGTTTCTACTCTTATTGGTTCATTAAATGTGATTTTGTTAATTTGAGACTCAACTCTTGCTCTTTCTACTAAAGCCCTTGCATCTGCTACGAGTCCAGATGTAGCTACACCTATATGATCATCAATTTGGAATATTTTTTCTATTGATTCAGTTTCTACTAACTTACTTGTTGTTCTTTTATCAACTAAAAGAACAATACCCTCTTTTGATTTAACTCCAAGAGATGTGGTTCCTCTTTTAACAGCTTCTCTTGCATATTCTACTTGAAATAATCTCCCATCTGGGCTGAATACAGTAATTGCTCTATCATAACCTGCATTTTGTAAAGGTTGCATAATTCATTACCTCATTGTTTTTTAATCATGATTATTTTATTTATATTAATTTTATTATATTCTTTATTAAAATCTCAAATGTTTGGAGTTTAAAAATTGTTTCTATTTATAAATTAATAAAAAAATTTTAAAAAAGACTCCACTAAAGTTTAAACTCAGAGTTTTATTTAAATTAAGTTTAAATAATATTTTCAATGAGAATCACAGTATTTAATTTTAGTTTTCACTTTATCAAATTTTACACTCATGATAATATAGTAATGCAAAAGTTTTTCTAATAATTAAATTGATTAGAGCATTAATTATTTTACTAAAGTTTCATTAATTTTAATTTAATGCACCGATACTTCATCCTTAATCAGTTTAATATTGAACATACATTTTGAAATGATGATTATGCATGATATATCTTAATAATATTGTGAATATTTTAATTGACTAATCAATAATATAGTATCTCTAATCAATAATATAGTATCTTATTTTATTATACAATTTTTATTTTATTATAAACTTTAATATTAATAAAATAAATTATACTAATAATATAGTATGTAAGTTATAGTTTATATACTTAATCTCAAAGCTGTCAACTTAAGAATTTTTGATTAAAATTTCTATCTAAAATCTTGCTTATACAATCTCCATTTTTAATTTCAATCCATGTTTAAAAAAATAATTTTCTTAAGTTGACAGCATTGTACTTAATCTTCACAAAAAAGTACAGTTATGTTTACTTATCATTGCAAAATAAAATGTTTGAAAACTCTTTCATAGAAGTTTTGACGAAAATTAAGAAAGCATTCTTTTATTAAAATGTAGTTAGAAAGATTTTTCTTTGAAATTCCTCTAAAAAAGGTCTTAACAAAGAATTTCTATTTTCACAATTGTTATTATATATAATGCCTTTAGCATATTCTTTTTTAGAATGATTTACTGATTGATAGGATATGACAAATTCATGAGTTTCTAAATCATTATATATCTCATATTCATCTGAAAAAACTCTTATGTTTGCATCACAATTTTGGAATATAAAAAATCCCAAATTTTTAAAAACCTTCACACCATCTATATGACCTCATCCTTAAGAGGAGGAGGAATGAACATGATGTTCATGAAAATCTATCACCTTATTTATTTTAAGAAATAATCTCCACTAATGACCGCTGTTTTCTTTTCAACTACATCTTTTTCAAGATTTATTTCCTGATTGTAATTATGTTCTATTTTTTTTGTGTTTAATCTAACTTTAACCATGATTATTGAAGATATTGTTTTATTTAATGTATCTTTAACTGAAAAATTCATCTAAATCACCTTAAGAATTATTCAAAAATTAGGTTTATATTATAGAGTATTCCTGTTTTTTTAAGGACTTCTTGAGGCTTATCAGGTTAATCTCTTCTCAGATACGAATGATTTAGGCTCAATCAATACATCGGCAAATATATGGGTTGTGAACTATTAAGTATTCATCACTACTTATTTCCTATTTGCAAGACAATAGTAACCTAAAAAAAAGAGGTGCTGTATCCCACCTATTGCTTATAATAACGATGCTTATAATTGTTCACTTATCGTTAGCCTTCTCATTCTTTCTCTAGCCCTTAACTATATGGATACTTATAGTTAATTAGACATTTCCATCATGCAATCTCTTAACCAATCACTTGTTTAAGAGTTTCTGGGGAGAAAATCCCACACAAATGGGATTAAAATATTTAACAATATTTTACTGAATTAATTAATGAAGAATAGAGACCCTATCCTGTCGCACGATGACATGTATATTGTGTTAAATTTTTTCTGCCTAAAAACTAATTTTCGGATTTTGAATTTCCATGCTAATTTTACACTGCCTGTTTTTTTAAAACTAAGAATTAATGGTTTATAAACTTATTAACAGCAGATTTAATAGTTCCTGACTTTCCAACAGTGTTAATAGCTATTTTATTCCTTTTATATGTATATATCATGGTTAAAGAATCTCGAACTTTTTCCTCAAAATTTCTTTGACATCTTAAAACAGCTTTATAATAATGAAAACTATTTTTATCTTCAATATAATTAAATATATTGTCTTTTTCATGATTTAAATCAAAAAATCTCATAAGCCATAAATGAAAATTACTCGTTTCTAATTCACCATATAAATGTATAGATGCTTCCCAAATAGCTAATATTAAATCATTTTTAGACAAAAATGTCTCTGATTTAATATCTAAAACTAAATACCTATAATTTGTTCTTAAGGTTGGAGGCAAAATTTTAAGTTTCATAAAATCAGGAAAACAATAAATTAAAAATTAGATTTTTAAAAATTATTTATATAAAATTAATTTATATTATATTTTATAATAAAAACTAAAAATTATTATTTTATAATGGGAGAATAAAAATTATTTTAACTTTAAAAGTAAATCATCAAGAGTTGGCGCACCAACAAACTCTACAACACCATTAATTACAATAGCTGGTACAGCCATTACACCATAAGCATTAGCTCTTTTTTTATTTTCCATTATATTAACTTCTTCAACATCTATTTTATCTTTAAGTTGTTTTTTTGCTTCCATAACAATATCCTTAGCCGTTGGACAATAAGGGCATGTCGGTGATGTAAAAACTTCTATTTTAAATACCATAATATCACTCCATTTAGACTAATAACTATTCATATATCATTTTTAATAGTTACTTATTATTTAATCATTATTTATAATTAACATTTATTTATATAATATTATTATATATAAACATTTTTGTTAAGTTTGATAAAATCATTTTTGTTAAGTTTGATAAAATCGGATGTTGTGAAAAATCAAACTGATAAATTATTTTTCAAACTTTTTATTCAAATGTATGGCATGTGTAAAAATCTTTTTTTTAGCACTCTTTTTTTTAGCACCCTATTTACCTTATAAAGTTTTTAAAACGCTTTAAAAATGATTATAAATTTTGAATAGAGTATTATATTTTCATCAGTTGAATTTTTCACAGTTTCAAAATTTTATTTATAGTCATTTGGAAAGGTTCTTAAATTTTGGATGATAATTTTTTTTATTAAATTATTTAATTTTAAATATTAATTTATAAAAATCTATAATTTTAAATTTTAAATAATATCAATTTATTTTAATGAATATAACTAATTTTAAATAAATATTTTTTAATTTAAATAAATATTTTTTAATAATATTTATTTTTAAAAAAAGTTATTTATTAAGAATTTTATCAAAACTACTATACAATCAAATACTATACAATCAAAAATATAAGTTATATATTTTATAAAATTATAATATAAAATATATTCAATATAGTTTAAGATAAAAAGTTTGATAAAAAATAAATTTTTACATTATTTGGCACTATAAAGAGGATGAATCTTCACAATTGAAAAATTAAAAGTGTGTGATAAAAGTTTAATGACATGTATATGATCTAAATGTTTTATGCTAAAAACCCAAACTTTAGATTTTGAATTTTCATTCTCTTTTTACAGTACCCATTATTTTAATAAAAAATGGAGTTTTTATGAATGAAAATAGAAAAAGAAGGAGAAAAAATACTTAAGCAATTTTCAAAATCATTGGAAACCATTGACAATCTTGAAGAAATTCACTACATTATAGATAATGTAAATCTGAATAGAGAAGATGATGCTCATGTCCATAATCCTGAAAAAATCATGAGAAATGCTAAAACTAATAAGGAAGGAAATATAACTGTTGAAAAAGCAGAATGGGCAAATTAAAACTTTATTCTTGAATTTTATTTATTAAGAATTTATTTCTTATTAATTCCATCTTAAATTAGATAGGAATTTTTATTAATGTTTATGATATTTGTATTGAATTAAAGAGGTAAAATATGAGAGTAGATTTAATTTTAGAACTTTTAGATATTCCTGGTCAGTTAGTTAATATTTTATCCCCAATAAGTGGATTTGGAGCTAATTTAGTCACTGTTATCCATAGAAGGGATGATAAAAATGATGATGGTATGATACCAGTTCAAATAACTTTAGAAGGAGAACAAGAAAGCTTAATTCAATGTATTGATAAATTAAAAGAAATGAAAGTAACAATTTTAGAAATAAATGGTGTTGTTTCAAAAGAGAAAATAAGAACAATTTTAATTGGGCATGTTATTGATACAGATATTAGAAACACATTGGATAGGATAAATAAACTTAAAGAAGCATTTATTGTTAATTTAGAAATTAAATTATCCGATGAAAACGAATCATCTGCAATGTTAGTTATTGAAACTGATTATGGAATGAAAGATATAGTTTTTAGTAAAATCCAAGAAATAGCTAATGAAAAATCATTGTTAGTTGTTAATGAGGTATGAAAATATATTTATTTTTAAAATCAGCTACGAAATTAATATCAGATTTACTTTGAAAAATTTTATGAGATGTGATTAGATGAGAATTTGTTTAATAGGATTTGGAGCAGTAGGACAAGGAGTAGTTAAAGCAATATCTTTAAAAAAAAGAGATATAAAAAATAAATTTAACATGGATTTAAAAGTTGTTGGTGTTTCAGATTCATCTGGGTCAGCTATTAATCCAGGAGGTTTAGATGAAGATTTACTTCTTGATATAAAATCAAAAACATCTAAGGTTTCTAATTATCCTAAATATGGAAATAGTGCCATTCAAGGGATCGGACTTTTAGATAATATTGATTATGATTGTTTAATAGAAGCAACACCAACCAATATAGAAACTGGAGAACCTGCTAAATCATTAACCTTGAAAGCATTTAAGGATAAGAAAGATGTTGTCACATCTAACAAAGGTCATTTAGCATTATTTTACAATGAAATAATCAACAAATCAAAAGAAAATAATGTAAAGTTTAAATTTGAAGCATCCGTTGGTGGAGCTATGCCAATAATTAATTTTTCTAAAAAAACATTAGCCAGTTCTAAAATTGAATCCATCATAGGTATTTTAAATGGCACCACGAATTTTATTCTCTCAAGAATGACTTCAGAAGGTTCATCATATAAAAATACTCTTGAAGAGTCTCAAGTTCTTGGAATAGCTGAAACTGATCCAAGCCAAGATGTTGAAGGTATAGATGCTGCATGTAAAACAGTTATATTGGCAAATTCTATTTTAGGTATTGATTGCGTATATGATGATATTGAAATTAAGGGAATTTCTAATATTACTTCTGAAGCTATTGAACTTGCTAAAAAGGAAGGTTACCTTATAAAATTAATAGCTGAGGTTTCCAAAGATAATCTTAAAGTTGCTCCACGTTTAGTTAAGAAAAATAGTCCTTATGCTGTTGAAGGTACATTGAATATGGCAACCTTAAAAACAGATTTAGCTGATGATGTAACAGTTATTGGAAAAGGCGCAGGGTCTCTTGAAACAGCTTCAGCTATTTTAACAGATCTTATTAATATTGGAAAATTAAAAAATTAATATCAGTATATTTTAAATATATTAAGAGGGATAGAAAATGATTGATTGGGAAAAAACACCTGCAGCAATTTATCGAATCAGAAAAGATAAATTAAAACCTGTTTTTGAAACTGATCCTATAACTCTTGATGATTTACTAAACATTGATGAACAGAAAAAAGTTCTTTTTGAAAATACTGAAAAATTTATTAAAGGTGATCTTGCCTCACATGCTTTAATTTGGGGTTCAAAAGGAACAGGAAAATCTTCTTTAATTAAAGCAATTTTAAATCACTTTTTTAATAATGGATTAAGATTAATTGAATTTTATAAAGATGATTTAGGTGCTTTAGTAGATATTGGTGATGAAATTAGAGCATTACCTTATAAATTTATTATCTTCTCAGATGATTTATCTTTTAATTTAGATGATTCGAGTTATAATGCTATTAAAAGTATTATTGAAGGATCTATTGAACTTCCTCCTAAAAACATTCTAATTTATGCAACATCTAACCGAAGACATTTAGTTCCAGAATATTTTTCTGATAATGAAGGAACAATAGTTGATAACGGCGAAATTCATTATACTGATAATGTTGAAGAGAAGATTTCACTTTCTGATAGATTTGGACTATGGATTCCTTTTTATCAAGGAAATATTAAGGATTATTTAAGAATAATTGATTCTTATTTTCCAAATGTATCTAATAAAGAGGAATTACACATAGAAGCTAAAAAGTTTTCATCTTTGCGTGGAGGTTCAAAAAGTGGTAGAACAGCCAAACAATTTTATATTTTATATAACAACCTTTTTCAATAGCTAAAAAAGAATAG
>JAITOM010000395.1 GCA_031289975.1 Methanobrevibacter sp.
AATCTCTTTTTAAAGGAGAAAAAGAATTATTTAAAAATCTTTATATTCAGGATAAATGGAATTGGGAAGATAAATATCCTGTAATAAAATTAGATATGACGAAAGTTAATTCAGAAACAGCAAACGATTTAAAAATAACATTAAAAGAAATGCTTAAAAATGTAGCTAATAAAAATAATATTACTTTAAACAACACCAAACATAATACCATGTTTTATGAATTAATTGAAAAACTTTGTGATCATGCAGGTAAAAAAGTTGTGGTTTTAATTGATGAATATGATGCTCCATTATTAGATAATATCACAAATGAAAAAACATTAGAATCTAACAAAGAAATCATGAACAACTTTTATAAAATTTTAAAATCCAATAATGAATATTTAAAATTTGTTTTCTTAACTGGTGTTTCAAAGTTTTCAGGAGTATCAGTTTTTTCAGGATTAAACAGCCCCGATGATATTAGCTTAAATGAAGATTTTGCAACAATATGTGGTTACTCACAAAAAGATTTAAAAAATTATTTTAAAAACTACATTGATAAAGTTGCTTTAAAATATAATTATTCTTATGAAGAATGTTTATCAGAAATTGACTTTTACTATGATGGTTATAGTTGGGATGGTGTAAACTCATTATATAATCCTTATTCAACATTAAAGCTATTTAGAGAGAGAAATTTTGAGAATTATTGGTATACTACGGGAGTAACAACAGCATTAATGAAAACACTGAAAAGAGTAGTGATTGATAAAAATGATGTTAATAGTTTATTTAGAAAAAAAGGTTTGAACAATATTAGCTTAATGAGCTTTAATTCTATATCAAAGGATATTACACCACTATTATTCCAATCTGGTTATTTAACTATTAAAGATACAGAAATAAATCATGGTCCAATCAAATATTCTATTGATTTTCCAAATTATGAGGTTGAAGAATCATTCTATTTGAATTTACT
This sequence comes from Methanobrevibacter sp., assembly GCA_031289975.1. GTDB lineage: Archaea > Methanobacteriota > Methanobacteria > Methanobacteriales > Methanobacteriaceae > Methanovirga. Next base: position 962 of record JAITOM010000395.1, read on the forward strand.
TGCTGAAATTACAGATAAATCAGAATCTGAAATTCAGATTATAAACACGGACTTAAAAAACTATTTAATAACTGCTGATAATGAAAATATGAAAGTAGAACTTAAAGCAATGGTGAGCAATATTCCAAATCTTATTCATGAACACTCGCATAATTATTATCAAACAGCCATTATAAGTTGGTTGTTTGGTGTTGGGTTTAAAGTTATTGGGGAGTATAATCTTGCTAAAGGGCGAATGGATGCTGTGCTGATAATTGATGAGGTAGTGATAATTGTTGAATTAAAATTTGAGGACAATAAATCATTAAGAAAATTAATAAACGATGGTTTAAACCAAATTCATGAAAAGAAATATTATGAACCATTTGTTAAAGAGTATAAAGTAAACCTGCTTGCAATAGCTGTTAGTGATAAAGAGATAGATTGTAAATTTAAAGAATACAATTAAATTATAGTGGGTTCGATAAAGTTCTTAATATTGTAGTTTTGATAAGGTTCTTAATAAATAACTTTTTTAAAAATAAATATTATTAAAATATATTTAATTAAAATATATTTAATTAAAATTAGTTATATTGATTAAAATAAATTTATATTATTTAAAATTTAAAATTATAGATTTTTATAAATTAATATTTAAAATTAGATAATTTAATATTTATTTATTAAAATATATTTATTTAAAATTATTTATATTAATTAAAATTTAAAATTATAGATTTTTATAAATTAATATTTAAAATTAGATAATTTAATAAAAAGAATTATTATCCATTTAATAAAAAGAATTATTATCCAAAATTTAAAAACTTTTCCAAAATGACTATAATTTAAAATTAGTTATGTTAATCAAAATATTAGTTATGTTAATCAAAATATAGTTATATTAATCAAAATTTAAGAACTTCTCTATAAGGACTATAATTATTATTTTATTGTTAGTTAAGCTCCTTAAATTAAAAAAACTTTGCACAAACACCATATCTAAATAAAAACAAGAGTGAAATGTTATGAAAAAAAATATTTTTCCATTTACAGCTATTGTAGGTCAGGAAAAGGTTAAAAAAGCCTTAATATTAAATGCAATTAATCCTTCAATTGGAGGAGTCCTAATTAAAGGTGATGTAGGAACAGGAAAAACAACAGCTGTTAGAGCATTGAGTAATTTATTACCAAAAATAGAAATTGTAGAAGGTTCACCATTTAATGCTAATAAAGATGAATACTTTGACTTTCAACTATATAAATTTCATAATAAAACAAATGAAGATGAGATTAAAGTAATTAAAAAATCCATGAAAATAGTTGAACTTCCACTTGGTGCCACTGAAGATAGGGTGATTGGTTCAATAAACATAGAAAAAGGATTAAAAGAAGGTGTGAAACAATTAGAACCTGGAATTTTGGCTAATGCACATAACAATATACTATACATTGATGAAATAAACCTTCTTGATGATAACTTAGTGGATGTTCTTTTAGATTCTGCTGCTTTTGGTATGAATACAGTTGAAAGAGAAGGAATATCAATTAAGCACCCATCAAAATTTATTTTGATTGGAACAATGAATCCAAAAGAAGGTGAACTTCGAAAACAGCTCTCCGATAGAATAGGCTTAGAAATACAGGTTAGTGGAATAGAAGATATTGGAGAGAAAATTAAAATAATGAAGTATAGACAATCCTTCGAAAAAAATCCTATTTTATTTAAAGAAAAATTCAAAGATAGAGAAATAGAACTTGAAGAAAAAATAAAAAATGCCATAAAAAAGTTAGATAAGGTAGAAATTAAAGATGATTTAGTTAGGATAATAGCTACAATCACTAATAATTTAGGATTAGAAGGTCATAGGAAAGATATAGCTATTTTAAAAACTTCAAAAACAATAGCTGCATTTGAAGGAAATAGTATAGTAAGTTATGATAATGTGGTTGAGGCATTTGAATTAGTTTTAGGTGAATATCCAGATTGTGTTGATAATCCTCAAAATAATGAAAATCAAAATAAAGAAACCCAAGACAATGGTAAAGATGAGAGAAAGGGTATGGAAGATAAAAATAATCATAATACCAGTAAAAATGAAGATACCAATGAAAATCAAGATAATGAAACTGATAAAGAAAATCAGAACAACGTAGAAAATGAGAATTTATCAAATCAGAAACAAAGAGAATCTAAATTTAAAACAAATGAAGATTTAAGAATTAATAATCAAATAGAACTCAATAAATTTCCAACTGAAGAATTGGAGAAAGATATTAATAAAATGTTGGTTCTAAAAGGAAGAGAAAAAGAAAAAACTTATGGTACTAAGGTAAATTCTAAAACAGAAAAAGGTAAATATGTTAAAACAAAATTTTCACAGAATTATGATGATATAGCTATTGATGGGACACTACGAGCAGCGGCAATTCACTCTAAAGGTAAAATCACGGTTAAAAAAGAAGATTTAAGAAGAAAAATTAGAAAACATAAAGCAAGAGCAAGTATATCTATTGTTATGGATATGAGTGGTTCAATGATGAGTGATGAGAAGATAAATAAAATAAGAGGAATATTAAATAATGTTATTAGAAATATTAATAAAAATAGGGATAAATTAACTGTCATTGGTTTTAGAGGTAAGGAAAGTGAGATTATTATCCCAAATACAAAAAGACCAAGTTCTTTTTTAAGTAAACTTGAAAAAATTAAGGTGGGTGGAACAACACCAATGGCTACAGGATTAAAAAAAGGATATGAAATTCTTAAAAAAGAAAAAAAAGATGGAGAATTTATTCCTATGCTTATTTTACTTTCTGATGGAATGCCTAATGTAGGTATTAACAATAGTGATTTGAAAAATATAACTGGAAGTCCTATAAAAGATGTTTTAGCTATTGGTGGGCAATTAGCAGATGATAAAATATACACCATCATTATAGATTTTGAAAAAAAAATTAAACATGGTAGAAATGTTAATTTGGAATTAGCTATTATTTCAAATGGCAGATACTATGATTTAGAAGATGTTTATGATCAAAATATGGCTATTGATAAAATATTAACTTATGAACGAACTATTTTATAAACAAGAATGTATATACACAATAGATAAAAAAATCCATATTTTAAACTTCAATAGCTATCATAACCTAATTTTTTCTTTTAATAAAAATATCTAAATATAGTGATGTAAAAATGTTTGTAATTAATCATTCATTTTCAAATATTTTATTTTTAAAAATTTCAATTAATAATATTTATTTATTTTTAAAAATAATAATTATAATTTTTTTAATTAAAAATTTAACATTTATGGTATAATTTATTAAAATTTTTTATTTAAATTAGAAAAGCAAAGTTTTTCTTAATTTTCACCTCTTTACTAAATATTAATTAGTAAAAATGCTTATAATATCTCCATTAGAAAGTTCGTAATCACTTCCAACACGAATATTCCGTCTACTATCTATT
>JAITOM010000099.1 GCA_031289975.1 Methanobrevibacter sp.
ATCGTTTAAATTTAATTTAAAGAAATAAAAATTATTTCTAATTAAATATTTAATTGAATTTTATAAAATTAATATATAATTTTTAATTTATTAATTTTTCATGATAATTAAATTCTTATGATTAATTAAATTCTTATTTTATTATTTTATTTTTTATTTATTTTATTTTTTATTAATTAATTATTTTTATAATAAAATTATTTATATAAAAATTACTTATATTTATAATAATAATTAATTAATTATATAATTTTTATTTTAATTAGATGATTAATAATTAGATGATTAGTAATTATATGATTAGTAATTATATGATTAGTAATTAGATGAGTAGTATTATACATACTTAGATGAATAGTAACTATTGTTAAGACAATTTAATTTTAGGCATGATTTTAAATGTAATATTTTGATAATTTTTGGTCTGCTTTTTTTAGTGAAGCCCCAGTTAATTTTGCTATTATTATTATGTACCATATAAAGTTATATGATTAATTTGTCTTAACATTAGAATCTATTTTAATATAAATAATTTTATTTTAAAAATAAATAGCTTTTAATAATCATATTCATTAAATAGATAATATTTAATAAAGTAATTATAAATTAATAAATCAATGATCAATATGGGAACAGATAAACTTAGATACAAAAAATTCTTAGATAGCGAAGATTTTAATGATATTTTAGATAAAAATTCAGAGGATGATTTAAATAGCTGTGCTGATGTAGATTATCAGGATTTTTCTACAAACACTAATTATAATTATTTTCAGAATCATAGTCAAATCTTAGAAAATAGTATTAAAAAGGAATATTCTAATGTAATTCCTTTAAGAAGATTAGCACTATCTTTTATTTTAAGCTTTGGGGTTTATGGTTACTATTGGTTTTATAAAAATATAAGTTTTTTAAAAGAATATCATGAGCTTGAAATAAATGTTAAATTTAGAACTTTAGTTTATATTCTTGTTCCAATAGGAAATTTCATTGTTTTATATGATTTTATTAATACTATGAAGTATTATCTTAATAAAAAAGGTATAGAATCTTATTCACCTTTTTTAAATATATTAGGATTTATAATATTTGGATTTACACCTTTAGGGATTTGGTTTTATATTAATGTTCAAGAATCTTTTAATGAATATTGGAAATTTGAACAAAACTATTTGTCTATTCAAAGAAATTTCACTTCCGCAGAAATAGCTATTATATTCTTTGTTTGGCTTTCAATAATAGTATTGCTTATTTTTATTGCTTATTTTTTGATGAATTATACAATTGGTATACAACATCTTAATGGATCATTAAATTAAAGTTAAATCACGCTACGTTTGAGGGTATTGAATGAATAAGAAGTTTAGTATTAATTCAATTGCTGAGGCTGTATCTGGACGAGTCATTGGAAATAACTTTGAAAATATTGATAAAGATTTTTCAGGCTTATTTACAGTTTTAGATAGTGCTAAAAATGGAGATATAGTTATTAGGCATTGGATCAATGAAAAAGGTGTTAAAATGGCTAATGAAAAAGGTGTTTTAGCTATTATAACTGAAAATATCCTTGAAAATTCTATTGAAATAGCTGAAAAACTTGAACTTCCAATTATAATAGTTGATGAAATTGAACATGCCAATGCTTTTGCATTAAATTATACTTTAAATCTTTTCGGTGCTAAATCTAAAAAGATTGTTGTTAGTGGAACAAATGGTAAATCAACCACATCTCATTTAATTTATCATATATTATACAATAGGGGTGTGAATGTTCTTACAAATACTGATTCTAAATCTGAACTTAATACTTTAATCGATCCTATGGTTTCTAAAATGATTTCTGATTATGGAAAAAGTAATAAACAATTAGATTATGTGGTGATTGAAGTTTCAGAAGTACAGGGTTGGGTCAATAGATTAATGAAAAATCATGCATTCATAATGACAAAAGCTATTAATCCTGATGTTACAGTTGTAACAAACATGGCTATGGATCATATTGGTTTAGTTAATTCAATTGAAGAGATATACGATGAAATATCGGGGGTTGTTAAGGCTACAAAAAAAGGAACCATTGTTTTAAATAAAAATGATTCGCTTGTAGAATCCTTAAAAAATTTAAAAAATGATAATGTTAATGATTTTTACTTTTTATATGATGAATATGATTTAAAAGAAGAGAATATTGTATTTTTTGATCCCTATAAAAAAGTCATATCCTATGAAGATAAAGCTATTTTAAGCTTAGATGAAATTCCATTCAAAAGTAAACATTTTATAGAAAATATTTTAGCAGCTATTTCTGCATGCATTAACTTAGATATTCCATTAAATTATATTACAAAAGGTGTTAAATCTTATAAACCTTTAAAAAGGAGATTTACAAGATTAAATGAAAATCCATTGATTATAGATGATTTTGCCCATAATCCTGATGGAATAAAAGCTACAATTGATTCACTTTCAAAAATAAATTCAAATCAGAACAATACTTTATGGATTGTTTTCGCAATTAGAGGTTCTCGAGGTATTGAAATTAATGAACTTAATTCACAAGCATTATCAGAATCAATTTTATCATGTGAAAATATTAATCTAAAGGTTAAATTAATAATATCAAATAGTTCTGATGTTGTTGATGGATTAAACATTGTAAAATTAAATGAAGAAACTGCTTTTCTTAAAATATTAAATGAAAATAAAATAGAGTTTATTCATTTTGATAAATTGTATGATGGTTTAAATCAAGTATACAATAATGTAAAAAATAATGATAGTATTTTACTTATTGGTGCTCAAGGTATGGATCCTGCTGAAGAAATTTTAAAGATTATTAAAGAGAAAAAATAATATGTTTTGCAATATATGGAATAAAAATGTTTGTAATTAATCATTTATTTTATAGTCATTTTGGAAAAGTTCTTAAATTTTGGATGAAAAATTTTTTTATTAAATTATTTAATTTTTGATATTACTTTATAAAAATCTATAATTTTAAATTTTAAATAATATAAATTTGTTTTAATTAATATAACTAATTTTAAATAAATGTTTTTTAATAATATTTAAATAAGTATATTTTAATAATATTATTTTTAAAAAAATTATTTATAGTCATTTTGAAAAGTTCTTAAATTTTGGATGAAAAATTTTTTTATTAAATTATTTAATTTTTGATATTACTTTATAAAAATTAATAATTTTAAATTTTAAATAATTTAAATATATTTTAATTAATATAAAT
>JAITOM010000146.1 GCA_031289975.1 Methanobrevibacter sp.
GATTTTATAAGTTAGAAAATTCTTAATTTTCTTTAGTGAAATTTTTTATTTCAATTAGAAAAACGAAGTTTTTCTTTATTTTTTAATAATATTTATTTTTAAAGAAGTTTATTTATTAAGAACTTTATCAAAATCACTATAACTTAATACAAAAATTTATCATTTTAGAATTTAAGAACTTATCCATAATGACTATAATTAAAATATTTTTTGATTATTTTTATATCATTCAACTCATTATTAAGATAAATTTATTAAACAATAGCTATCAATGTTCAAATAGGAGTAGGACTGATTTCAATTATATTTCTTATTTGAAATTTAGTATTACTTACAAAACTCATCCTATAAGATTTAGCATAATAATTATCCAAAAATCCATAGTTTTTACCGTTTCTAATATAATAAAACTCCATATTTATCTTATCTTGACTGCCAAATATCCAGACTTTATGACCAGAATTTAGAGTATTGGTGACCCTTTCTAATTCATCACCCAATAGCATATCCATATCCAACTGATTCCACATTATATTTAAAAAAGCATTTTGAACTAAACTTCCCTCATATATGAAATAATTATCAAGATGAGGACGAAATATTTTAGAATAGGAATACATTTCAAAGTTACTCACAATTAAATCGTTTGAATCAATTAAATTTAAAACATTATCCACATCCAGTGTGTATCTTTGATTAATAACACTAAGTGTTAAACCATCATAAGCAGATAATCCTCCCCCAATAACCATTAAAATCATGCAAATACCAAATAATGGTTTAGACTTATGATAAGTTTTCCCAATTACAATACAAATAGTTAACCAAAATAATCCTATACTCATGAACAAATAGCGAATGTGTATAATTGGTTTTCCTAAACATTCAGATAGTATAATACCAACAATAATTTCAATTAAAATAATTAATGCTCCAAAAGTTAAAAAATTAACTTTCACTATTCTATCTTTTAAAATATTAAATGATATACCATTTTTAAATGTGTATTTAATAATAATTCCAAAAACTATTGTTAAAAGCACCAAAAAAATTACAGTTTCCCAATTAAAAATCTCTTGAATTAGACTTAACCATCCATACTCCTCTGGAGTTATTAAATCAACACTACTTTCACTAAGTTTAAGTGGATTTAAGAAATAAATAATTGTATTAATTAAAGCTTCACTATTAAATGGAGCAATCCAATAATCGCTACTTATCACTTTAACTTGATGGAATAAATATATTCCCCATGTTCCCAAATAAACAAATATACAAATAATTCCTGATATAAATAGCTTTTTGACTTTATCAATATCATTATTTAATGAAATAACCAACAGTAAGATTAAATAAATAGTTGAAGCAACTATACCACAAAAATATTGAGTATATAATCCTAAAAGGGTAAATAGAATTAATAAAGCATAATTTTTCCAAGAGCCATCATTTGTTATTCTATAAGCCATATAAAAGACTAATGTTGAAAATAACAGACAATAGCTGTACATTCTTAATTCAGCTAAGTAATGTATAAAATGAGGCATGCTCATAATACAAAAACTAAACAAACCAGCTGATAATACACCAATATCTTTTCTAAGATATTTCCAAGAAAAAATCATTAATATCAAAAAAGGAAATGATGAAATTAATCTACTTAAATAAATATCATTGAAAGGAAAATGTAGTGAATGCCCCAACAAAATAAAAAATTTAACTATTAAATAATAAAGCGGTGGATGAACATCCAATGAAGTTAAATATATTATATTTGGTATCGAACTTTTTACTAATTGTAAAGTAAATACTTCATCATAACGTAAAACATTCTCAAAATAATAAATAAATAAACTAATAAAATAGAGAATAAAACTTGAAATAAATAAAATTTTAGCAATATTTTTTTCGTTTATAAAATCAGAAACTCTTTTAATGAATGGAATATTGTCTTCATTGAATAACTTCATTGCCATCTACTCTCTAAATACTTATTAACCCTTAATATGAGTTTGCCCCTGATAATTATTGTCTTTATTTATTAATTGAACACTTGTAAGATAAATAGCTTCAGATTTATTATTTTTATTATGATCATCAAAAAATAGAATTTCAACAAGAGAAGGTAATTTACCATTAGCACCAGCATTATATCCAATCATCTCAACAAATTCCGATACTTGATTAGGTATCATCTTTTCCTCCCAACAATTGTCATTTTCAGACAAAATAGAACCATCTTTATCATAGTAGGTAGTCTTCATTTTTAAATAAGGAAGTTCAACAAAAGCTTTAACTTTACAGGAAACACTGAAAGAATTTAGTAAACCCTGTGAATCATCATAAACAACAATATTAGTAACTCGAATTTTACCATTATTTTCATCCATTCCACGATTAATAGCACCAAAAGCAATAGCTATTAAAACAATAATAATAATAATATACCATAAAATTTTTAACTTTCTATCCATTTTAAAACCACTAATATTATTAATTTAACTTATATTCTATTATTTTACTTATATTCTATTTTTTAATTTCTACTACAAAAGTTGTGAAGTAATCTAAATGATCTGGAATTTGTGGAACATTAAATGTATAAGTAAGATTCCGATCAACACTTTTAATTAACTTGTTCATAATAATAAAATGATCAACAGGATTTTTTATTCCAGATAAATAAAATACCTTATTCCCATCATTTAATGTTTTATTTACTTTATTGGTAATATTATTATCATCAAAAAAACTTGAATCATGTAAAGAGAAATAAACATTTTTAAAAGGGATTTCCCAATAGCTATCTAATGATTCGATAACCGTGTTCTCGTCACTATGGTTCATGAATAAATTTCTATAACCAGTTAAACTTAAATCACCATCAATTACTAAATCATCAGGACCAATATTATTTAAAGCACTTTTCAAATCATTTACAAAATATTTATTATTTATATTACCATTTAAACTATTAACATTACTAATCATACCACCAGCAAAAAATAGTATCAAGCATAAGGCGAATAATCTTTTATTAGTATAAACTCGACTTATTAAAATAGACACCGTCAACCAAAAACATGCAAAACTTATGAATAAATATCTCACATGTAATATTGGTCTACCAACTAAATTTGATAATAACAAACCTACAACGAGTTCTAATATAAGTACAAATCCACCAAAAACTAAAAAATTCTCATTAATAATTTTAGAAACTATTATCTCCTTTGAAAAATTATCTTTAAATATAAATTTAAAAGAATTGATCATTAAAATACTAAGAAGAATTAATAATATTACAGCCCCCCAAGAATCACGACTATTATTAATTAAATCCCAAGTGGTTTCAGCAGTTTGTGTTGAACTTAATAAATACCAAAGATAATGTAGTGCGGTCATTGAATCAAAAGTTCCAATCCAATAACTGCCTTTAATATAATTTATTTGTTTAACAACCACAGAAATCCAAGGAATAAAGAGGATTAATATAGTAAAACCACTAAAAATAGTTTTCATGATTTCTTTAACATTATTTCTAAGAGCAAACCAAAAAATCATCATTAAATAAATACAAACAATAGCAACTAAACAGAAATAGTGCATATAAGCTGATAATGCACCTATTATTATTAATATGATATAATTTTTTCTTGATGGGTTTATTGTGATTTTATAAGCCATGTAAAATGTTAATGTTACAAATAACATTCCCCAATTGTACATTCGAACATCAGTTAAATAAAAAAGAAATTGAGGCATTATAACTAAGCTTAAACTAAATAATCCGCTAGCAATCCATCCAATATCTTTTTTAAGATATTTATAACTAAATATCATTAATATGATTGTGGGAATGGTGGAGAATATTTTACCCGGTATTATATTGCCTAAATTAATCCCTAAACAATTTAAAAGAGAAAAAAATTCTTTAACAACTAAGTAATGAAGTGGTGGATGAACATCTAAAGCAGTGAAATGGATAATATTTGGAATAGTACTTTTGATTAGGTATAGTTCAAACAATTCATCATATCTTAAAGTATTTTCATTAACACTCAACATTAAATTTATTAGAAGCATTATTAAACTAATAAAAAATAAAATTAATCCTACTTCCTTTTCTCTAAACATTTTACTATTTTTCATATTATCAGTATAATTCTTCTTAAATAAGCTAAATGATCATTTACATAGCAGTTCCATGATTTATATATATACTTGTATAAGAAACTGAATTAGAATATGCCAAATTACTATTATATCGAGTAGTGAAGAAAAATAATTCTACAATATCTGCTTTTTTATTTTTATTTAATTTATATCCAGGAAACTCAGATACATCAAATTCAGCATTAGCTAAAATATCTTCCTTAGTCCAAGCATTAGGATTTTCATATAATATATTCCCATCTTCATCTTTATAAACCGTCATCAAACGTAAGTAATCTAATTTTTTAATCGCTGTAATATGACATGCAACATTAATACTATCAGGAAAATCAAGACTATTTTCATCTATTTTAAGTTTAGTTATTGTCATAGTTCCTTTAATTTCTTCAACTCCACCATTAATAAAACCAATGATCACCAATCCAACAAACAAAATAAATATTATTCCCAGAATGATTTTTACAATTCTATCCATTAACAACACCTAATTAAATCAACCATTATTAAAAATTATTTAAATTAAATTTAAAAGATTAAATAATAATATTTAAAAAAATATTTTGCAAAAAATTTCTTGAAATATCTATAATAAATTAATTATACAAAACACTATAGTATGTATGAATCAACTACTATTTAAATATAATGGTTTTAAACATTGTTTAAAACTTATTAAAAATGAATCATTAGCTCTCTCTCTCTCTCTCTCTTTATTCCTATTTGAAGAATAATAATCTTTTATAATATATTATTAATAGGAAATGTGGTTTGGTGTGTGAAACTGAATTAATTTACAACTCAGCAGCTGATAGTAAATAGATTTATCAACTATAATCCTTTACCCAACTTTTATTACATGATAACAAAATTTTATTCAATTCAGCATTTGTTATTAATTTAAAGGAGTTGTTTTTCATGATAATTTTTCCTCATTTAAATGTTACAATTTATAGTATAGTGTATGAAATAATGTTTGTAAGTAATGAGATTTTTTAAATTACAGCATAAATGTCAAATTTTTAATTAAAAAAATTATAATTATTATTTTTAAAAATAAATAAATAAAAATTATTATTTAAAAATTAATTTAATATTAATTTGAAATTTATAAAAATAAGATGTTTAAAAATAATGATTAATTACAAACATTTTTTACATCACTATTATTAATATTTATAAAATTTAATTAAATATTTATAATCAAACACTCTTTTTATCAAACACTCTTTTTATTTATTTATAGTGGAATAAAAAAAGTTTGTAATTAATCATTTATTTTTATTTGCTTAATTTTCAATAATACTTTTTAATATTTTATTAAATTATTAATTAATAAATTTAAATATTTTATTTT